>CAJGCH010000312.1 GCA_904501845.1 uncultured Bacillaceae bacterium
ACCGGCCTTTCTTCCCTGCTCTCGATGATCTCTCGATTAGGTTCAACAGGCTGAGAAGCAGGGCTCTCGCCCTTCTGCTCAGCTGTCTTATCTCTTCCGAAAAACCAGCTGATCAAGCTGATGATAATAAAAATCAAGATGGGATTATCCCAAATAGCCCCTAATACCACGGATAGAACCTCCTTTTCCAGGATACCCGGTTAAGGGATCTTATTTCTCGTCTTCCTGATTTGTCTGGTCTTGATTCATGCTTCCGATTGACTCTCTCATCTTCGTATCGGATGCGAGGTTTTGATAGTTCATGTAATCCATAATCCCCATATTACCCGCTTTAAAGGCATGCGCCATCGCAAGCGGCACCTCAGCCTCGGATTCTACGACCTTCGCTTTCATTTCTTCTACTTTCGCCTTCATCTCTTGCTCTTGGGCAATCGCCATCGCACGGCGTTCCTCCGCTTTCGCTTGGGCAATCTTTTTATCCGCTTCCGCTTGTTCCGTTTGAAGCTCAGCACCGATGTTTTTGCCAATATCCACATCCGCAATATCAATGGAGAGAATCTCAAAGGCTGTCCCTGCATCAAGCCCTTTACTTAAAACAGTTTGAGAAATTCTTTCCGGATTCTCAAGAACGGTCGTATGGCTGGCACTTGAACCGATTGTCGAGATGACGCCTTCACCAACCCTGGCAATGACGGTATCTTCCCCAGCACCCCCGACAAGACGTTCGATATTGGCGCGGACCGTAATCCTTGCCTTTGCTTTCACTTCAATCCCGTTTAATGCCACACCGGCAATGAAAGGTGTTTCGATTACTTTTGGATTTACGCTCATTTGAACGGCTTCAAGCACGTCACGACCCGCCAGGTCAATCGCTGCACAGCGTTCAAAGGTCAAATCAATATTAGCACGATGCGCGGCAATCAGCGCATTGACAACACGGTCTACATTACCTCCAGCCAAGTAATGACTCTCAAGCTGATTCGTTGTCACATTCAATCCAGCTTTAGATGCCTTGATCAACGGATTGATGACACGGCTCGGCGCCACTCGGCGAAGCCTCATCCCAATTAATGTGAAAATGCTTACGCGAACCCCAGAGGCAATCGCGGAAATCCAGAGCATGACCGGCACGAATGTAAATAAGACGGCCAGAACAATGATAATCAGCGCGACACCTAGTAAGGCTGCGATAGTTCCACCAGTAAATACCATAGTTTTATTTCCCCCTTCAATCTAATTTCATACATTCTTTTCGTCCAACTGACGAACGACTACACGGGAACCTTCCACTTTCACAATCTTCACTGCGGTTCCCTTATTAATAAAGCTTCCTTCACTGACCACGTCAATTCTCTCTCCATCGACCAAGGCAGTGCCGGCAGGTCTCAAGGCAGTCAGCAAAATACCCTCCTTGCCAATAAGCTCAACCCTGTTCACATTGGAAATATAACCTTTCTCGGTGCTGGTTGAATCAAAGAGCACCAGCCTGTCAAAGGCCGTAAATCTCTTTCCGAAGAATTTAATGAGAATAACGGCAACCAAGAAGGCAGCAAGCATTGCAATAAAAATGGATTTTCCCATAAGTTCCACATCCCCTGAAGCAAGAAATAGACTTGCTAAGATTGCTATAAAGCCCACTATGCCAATGATTCCTCCCGGTATAAAAAACTCAAGCAGAATCAATCCAATCCCGACAATAAACAGGATTAAGGTTTCATAGCCGGCGAGGCCAGATACAAGATGCCCAAAGAAAAACAGCAGCAACGCGGAAATCCCGGCAATCCCAGGCAAACCGAACCCTGGGGAAAACAACTCCACAATCAGCCCGATTGTACCGATCGTTAATAGAATCGGAATAATGTAAGGGTTGGTCAAGAAGCGCGCTGCCTTATCTGCAAAGGTCTCCTCAAACACGATTTTTTCTGCGTCTTGCAGCCCAAGTTCCGCCAGAAGAGCGTCCTCATTCTCGACAGTCCCTTCACTATAGCCGATTTTGCTAGCCTGAGAAGCAGTTAAGGTCAATAGTTTTCCTTCCCAGGCGTCATATTCAGACGGAAGGTCTATACCTTTCTCTGCCATCGCCTTAGCAAATGAGGGATCACGTCCGCTGGACTCAGCCGCTTTCTCCATATTGGCCAGCCAATATGATTGGGCCTTCTCATCCGCCGCATTCCCGTCAGAGGTAATGACTGCCGCTGCCCCCATTGTTGCTCCTGGCACCATGTAGATTTCATCGGCATTCAAGGAAATGAAGGCACCTGCCGATAAGGCACGATTATCCACGAACGCCACTGTCTTGATGTCCGTCTCCGCAAAGGTTTGCCCAATTTCATCTGCTGCATCAACGGCACCGCCTGGTGTATTAATATCAAAAATGATTGCTTCAGCCCCATCTTTCTCAGCCGTCTCGATAGCCCGGCTCAAGAAGTTGGATAATCCTTTCTCTACTTCATTATGTATAGGGACGATGTAGACCTTTTCACCATTACCCGAACTCACATCCGGTCCGCTAACGAAGCTCAAGCAAAAGGCGGCAATAAAAAAGAGCGACCACCAACGTTTTCTCAATATGTCTCTCCCTCCTTCCATTTTCCCTTATAACCCATTATACGTACAAAAGCCGCAATAGTTTCAATAATCTTCTGCATTTATCTCTTTTTTCCTGTAAAACGAATAAAAAACCCGCAAATCGATTGATTCGCGGGTTTTATATGTCTTATTTTGTAAGATGTTGCAGTACCAGTTTATTAACTAAAGATCCATCAGCTTTGCCCTTCACCTTCGGCATAATAGCGGACATTACTTTCCCCATATCAGCCTTAGAAGTGGCATTTGTTTGGGCGATCGCCTCAGTAACAAGCGCATCCAACTCTTCCCCGCTTAATTGCTTTGGCATATAGCTTTCCACAATAGCGATTTCAGCGTGAAGCTTATCGGTTAAGTCCTGGCGCCCTGCTTTATCAAATTCTTGAAGGGAGTCTTTGCGTTGCTTTAACTCACGTGATAGCACGGTCAACTCTTCATCCTCGGATAACTCTTGTTTGCCAAGCTTAATTCCTTCATTCTGAAGAGAAGCCTTCATCATTCGGATGACGGAGAGCTTGTCTTTATCTTTGTCTTTCATAGCTTGTTTCATATCGCTGTTTAAACGCTCAACAAGACTCATTAAAGGCACCTCTTTTTAGTACTTGCGTTTTCTCGCAGCTTCAGACTTTTTCTTACGTTTAACACTAGGTTTTTCATAGAATTCGCGCTTTCTTACTTCCTGCATAGTACCTTGCTTGGAAACTGTGCGTTTGAAGCGTCGAAGAGCATCTTCAAGCGATTCGTTTTTCTTAACGACTGTTTTAGACATCTCTTTCCCTCCC
>CAJGCH010000313.1 GCA_904501845.1 uncultured Bacillaceae bacterium
ATTTTGTAGAAATGAATGATAGAAGAAATGAATGTCGGAAGCAAAAGGAGGATTTTCTTGAGCGATGGTCAAATGATGAATTTGGATGATGAATTAATTGAAATCAAAGAAGATAATCAAAGATTGAAGAGAGAACTTCAATCATGGGAACAGTTTTATCAATACCATTCTGAAGCGATTGTAATCACAGACAAGGAGCTGAATATCCTGTCTTTAAATTGCCGGGCGGGCAGGCTTTTTCAGCAATTAGGGCATGTGGATCGTCCGAGGAGTCTGATAGATTTCTTCACGAATATTTCAAATGAATTAGTGAAATTCCAAGTAAAAAAATTAATTCAGCATGGCTATTCCTTTGATAAATGGACAGTCTTACAGCCTGGAGCCAACCCGCTTGAAATTGAAGTTTTTGCTGCGGCTGACAGTAATGAAAACGATAGGGGCAGGGGCCCTGAAAAATTTATCTATATGCTGATGGCCAGAGATGGATCTCCTCCTGCATCCTCCATAAAAAATCAAAATTTGTATGCGGATTTAATCAATGGTATTAGCCAATATATTGTTATTCATAATGGGCAAGGCACTGTTATAGATGCTAATGAAGCTTTCGCGAGCCTTTTGGAAAAAGAACGGCATGAATTGCTCGGCAAGAATTTCCTTGAACTCATACAGGAGGAAAGTTCTCATTCTTTTGCTGAAAACTTGACGCAATTAAGAACCAGGAAAGAATGCAAAGGTTTTTTTTATTTGGAGAGCGAGGGAATGATTACTCAATATCAGTATACCTCTAGCTATAATCTTCATAGCGGCTTGTATTACACAGTATTTACCCAAATGAAGGAGCCTGCGATAGAAGAATTAATATCAGAGATAGACGAGGCTGCCATGATTGTACAAAGGAATGGATATATTATCCATGCCAATGAGGAGGCCGCCATACTATTTGGCTATCGAAGGTCAGAGATATTGAAATCCCATGTGGGGGATCTTATCGGTCAAAGTGAAGACGTCGACAATATGCTTTTGGATACATTGGGAATGGGCACGATAAGAGGTTATTGTAAAGGGCCGAGCGGGATTGTGAAACAGCTTGAAATAACTAAAAAGCCTATGAAGGATTCTGGCTATGCCCTCTTGCTATGCAAATCTTCGGAGAAGATGAAGGAGCAAGGAGATCGCTTGCTCCTTCATGATAAGTTCCGCAAAATATTTGATGGAACATTTGATGGCATCCTGATTTGGCAAGAAGATGGTCCTATTATTGATGTGAATGAACCAGCATCAGCCATCATAGGGCTGCCGCCAGAGGAAATCATTGGTCGATCCATCCGGGATATATTTGACCTTGATTCAAACCAGAAGAAACATTTACAGCGCCATCTTTCACTTATGGCTATGAATACGCAGCATAATTTTGTGTGTGAGCTAACCTGTAAGAGCGGACAAACAAAGCAATTCGATTTCTTGTCTCGGCCAGATATTATGAAGGGTGTTCATTTGACTGTTTTCCGTGATATTACAGACAAGCTGAAAATGGAGGAACAATTAAAAAAATCCGATACATTAAACGTTGTAGGTGAGCTTGCGGCAGGAATTGCTCATGAGATCAGAAACCCAATGACAGCACTTAAAGGTTTTATTCAGCTGCTAGAGGGCAGCGTAAAGGGAGAATACGCCAATTATTTTCAGGTCATTACATCAGAATTGCAGAGAATTGAAACCATCATTACCGACTTTCTGATATTGGCCAAACCCCAAGCTATCTCCTATCAAATTAAACAAGTAAACCATGTTTTAAGCGAAACGCTTGATTTGCTTAGTGCTCAAGCAGCCATGCTTAATATCCAGTTTCAGACTCATTATGGGGAACTGCCGCTCGTGCATTGTGAAGCTAATCAGCTGAAGCAGGTTTTTATCAACCTCATTAAGAATGCTATCGAAGCCATGCCGGGCGGAGGTATAGTTGAGATTTCGACAGAATCCTTCCTTGATAATCATATTCTTATATCCATCCAAGACCATGGCATAGGGATACCCAAGCCGGTTCTCAAGAAATTGGGTGAACCCTTTTATACTACGAAGGAAAAAGGCACTGGCCTGGGGTTAATGGTTACATATAAGATTATTGAAGAGCATGCAGGCTGGATAGAGGTAGATAGCAAAGAAGGGGAAGGCACTCTCTTTCAATTATATCTCCCGATCTTTCAAGAATAATGAGTGAACCTTCTTTCGACAGGGAGGTTCATTTTATGTCTGCTATCTTAAAAAAATTACAATTTTATGAAATATGCTGGTTTTTGATTTACATTTATTTGGAATTTTGGCATAATCCATACAGGAAGATTGCATAGGAGGAAAATGTCGTGGAACAAGCGAACTTTGTCACTCTAGAAGCAGATATTAACATCGCGAGAGAGAAGATGATCAACTATGCTTCTGAATATGGGTATTTAGATCAAGGAACAATTAAATTGAGCAGGCAGCTTGACCAGCTAATCAATCAATATACAAGAATGAAATATAAACAATCCTGATTGCAGGTTGTCGGTCATTTTGTCCAGCGGCAAGGTTGACCATTCCTCATACATACCTCACCAAGCGCTTGCCCCATATAACCATGGAGGGTGAGCTATCTATGTTTCCTCATCTTTTCACCGATAATAATTTACTTTTATTTATTTTAGAAGTATAATAACGCAAATCGAGATTCTTGAAGAAAAACGAATTCGGAGGGTTAGAGGAAATGGTCGAACCAAATCAATCACTTAAGCTCTTTGTGGTGATGTCCAAAGCCTATAGAGCAATTAATGACTATACGAATAAATTTATCCAAAAAGAAGGGGTAAACCCGACAGAATTTGCCGTGCTGGAGCTATTGTATCATAAGGGAGAGCAGCCCCTGCAGCATATTGGCGATAAAATTCTGCTAGCGAGCGGCAGTATAACATATGTTGTCGACAAACTGGAGAAGAAGGGATTCCTCAAAAGGGTCGCGTGTCCTAATGACAGGAGAGTGACCTACGCACATATCACAGAAGAGGGAGCCAAATTCCTCGAGGGAATATTCCCTGCCCATCAGGAACGTATTGAGGAAATTATGAACACCTTGACTAATGAGGAGAAAGCCATGGTCATTGAGTGCATGAAAAAAATTGGTCAGGCTATACCAGCTAAATAAACACAAAGAGAAGGGCTGAAATGAGAGGTTTCAGTCCTTTTGCTTGTCTAAACAGCATAAGCAGAAAGAAATCTGCTTTGAATGGAAGTTTATTTCTCGGTTATATTCATAACAGTCCTTCCCTGGCATAAAGTGTCTATAGGCGGA
>CAJGCH010000314.1 GCA_904501845.1 uncultured Bacillaceae bacterium
CGTGCAAAGAGCAGCGACTATTGTCGTGCCCATCCCTTCACATTCAGCATGTGAGAGAGAGTGCTTATACAGTTCACTGTTCGCGATTTGAATCTGCTCCCGCAGAAATGATTCGATGGAAGCAGGCGTCTCATTGAGATTCGTTTCCTCCCATGCTTTTTTCAGAAGGGAAACGGTCATCTCGCTTGCGACATCGCCTGCGCGATGCCCCCCCATACCATCTGCTATGATGGCAAAAGCCATGGAGGGAGGATCTTCTCGAAAGAAGATGCCTCCCTGATCCTCATTATGCATTCTAACCTTGCCCCGGTCAGTCCTGTATGTGGCCTTCATCCGTTCACCTCGTCTCTTCTTTCCTTTCCTTCGCACGCAGCTGGCCGCAGGCAGCATCAATGTCATGACCTTGTTCTCTTCTTGTTGTCACGTTTACGCCATGCTTTTTCAGCGTATCTTCAAACAGTTTGATTTGTTCTTTTGGGGTACGAACATAATCTCTCTCCGGTACATAGTTAACCGGAATAAGATTCACGTGGCATTTTAGGCCCTTGATGAGAGCAGCCAATTCCTCAGCATGCTCGACCTGATCATTTTCTCCGCCGAACAAGCCATACTCAAATGTAATCCTTCGCCCTGTTTTATCCACATAATACTTCACAGCTTCCATAAGCTGCGGGAGTTTATAGGCACGGTTAATTGGCATCAATTTGCTTCGCAGCTCCGTATTCGGTGCATGAAGGGAAATGGCAAAATTAATCTGCAGCTTCTCATCAGCGAATTTGTAGATTTTTGGTACAATCCCGCTTGTTGATACCGTAATATGACGCGCACCGATATTCAATCCTTTATCATGATTGATAATACGCAGGAAGGACATCATGTTATCGTAGTTATCGAAAGGCTCTCCGATTCCCATGATAACGACGGAGCTTACACGCTCACCTAATTCATCCAGTGCCTGCTGTACCTTTACGACTTGAGCGACAATCTCTCCCGCTTCAAGATTTCGCTTCAGCCCGCCCAATGTGGAAGCACAGAATGTGCAGCCAATGCGGCAGCCTACCTGGGTTGTTACACAAACTGAATTCCCATAATCATGTCTCATCAGGACCGTTTCGATAGAATATCCGTCATGGAGTTCAAACAAGAACTTGATGGTCCCATCCTTGGATGTTTGCTGCACAAGCGTGTTCAAAGTCGTTAACGTAAATGATTCCTCTAATTTAGAACGGAGTCCCTTCGAGAGATTAGTCATCCCTTCAAAGGAGGACACTCTCTTTTCATATAACCATTCATAGATTTGTGCAGCCCGAAAAGCTTTCTCGCCATTTTGCTCTAGCCATTCTTTCAATTCATCTAGCTGCAAGGAGTAAATCGACGGCTTGGTATCTTGTTTCTTTACTGCCTTCACTTTTGATTGTTCCATTATTAAGCCTTCCTTCGAATGGAGGCGATGAAGAATCCATCACTTCCGAAATATTGTGGTAGTATTTGTACACTGTTGCCATTGACATATGGCTTAACGGCATCTGGCAGTCGGTCCACAAGGGTGAAATCTCGTTCAAAATCCTTGTTTTGCTCTAAAAATGCGTCAATAATCTCTTCATTTTCTTCCTTGCCTACCGTACATGTGCTGTACGTAATCGTCCCGCCCGCTTTCACGAGGCTGGATACTTTTTGGAGAATATTTAATTGGATGGCCGATAATGAGTGAAGATCTGCCTCGGTTTTTGTATATTTGGCATCAGGTTTTCTCTTCAGCACACCTAGGCCTGAGCATGGTGCATCTACCAATATTTTATCAAATGTTTGCGGCTCGAAAAACTCCCCAATTTTCCGCGCATCCATCTGTCTAGTCTCTATATTCGACAATCCAAGCCTCATCGCCTGTTCATCAATTAATTTTGTCTTATGGGCATGCAAATCAAGCGCAATGATTTGGCCTTGATTCTCCATTCTCTCACCCATATGGGTTGTTTTCCCGCCCGGAGCGGCACAGCTGTCCAGAACCTTATCATCATTACTCGGGGATACAGCATGAGCGACAAGCATAGAGCTCTCATCCTGAATACTGATCAGCCCATTCTTATAAACGTTCGATAAGGCCAAATTCCCCCTCAAGGAACGGATTCCATCTTCATTCAGCGCGCTCGGTTCAGCCATGTAGCCTTCAGCTTCCAAGAGCTGTAATACTTCGTCTCTGCTAGTCTTCAGCAGATTGACTCTAGCTGTCTGAACAGGAGCATGTAAGTTTTCCATGCACATTTGTTCGGTTTTCTCTATGCCGAATTGGCTTGCCCATAGTTTCACGAGCCATAATGGATGGCTCGTTGAAACGGAAATTTGCTCAAGCGGATCCTCGATGGCAGAAATTTCAGGTACTCCCTCGCGCTGGATGGAGCGAAGCACCCCATTGACTAGTGACGCTATACCGCGATGGCCCCTTTTCTTCGCAATCTCAACCGCTTCATGAACAGCGGCCCTCTCTGGCACCCGATCAAGGTACTGCATTTGAAAGACCGTCATCTTCAATAAGCTGAGAACCCAAGGCTGCAATTTTTTGGGGTTTTTAATGAATGGTGCTATAAAATAGTCCAGTGTCATGTCACGCTGTATAGTCCCGTATACAAGCTCGGTCAGTAAACCGATATCTTTGGCGGACAGCTCCGATTCTTTTATCGCATGATTCAGCGATAGATTGCTGTATGCTTTATTCTTTTGAACAGCGGTTAATATATCCAGGGCTATTTCCCTGACATTCTTTTTTTGAGGCATTCTTTATTCTCCCATTTTCATTCCTGGCGCAAATTCATGTGCACCTCTTAGCATTTGCTCGGCACTCATTCGTTTCTTGCCGGCAGGCTGCAATTCCGTTATTTTGATAGCCGTTTCATTGCCTGTTTTAACAAGGATGCCATCCTTAAGAAGCTCAAGGATTTCTCCGGCCTCACCACTAGCTTTGGAGGCGACCTTCTCTGTCCACCATACTTTAATCACTTTCCCGTTAACTAAAGTATAGGCGACAGGCCAAGGATGCAAACCACGTACATGGTTATAAATGTCCTCGCCTGTTTTCGACCAATCAATCAGTTCCTGTTCTCTCTTAATATTTGAGGCAAAGGTCGCTTCTTCCTCATTTTGCTTGATCGGTGTGATTTCACCCCTCAAAAGGGCAGGAATTGTTTGTGAAGTAAGCTCTGCCCCAGCTGCGCTGAGTTTGTCATGCAGGCTGCCAGTATGGTCTGTTTCTTCAATCGGCACCTCTACTTTCGCAAGCATATCCCCTGCATCAAGCTTTTCGACCATATA
>CAJGCH010000315.1 GCA_904501845.1 uncultured Bacillaceae bacterium
AGCTGGGATTGGAGTATTTGCGACTCTATGATTTATGTCAGGGCAATTAGGTGTTGGGGTCAATGAGGTCGTAAGCGGAGGTATAGGGCTGGCTTTTGTTGTCTTTCCGCAAATCATCAATGAGATTCCGACATGGCCAGGCCTTTTCGGGTTCCTGTTCTTCGCAAGTCTGTTCTTAGCTGGAATGACCTCCTTGATTTCGATTGCAGAGGTGTTTATCTCAGGCTTCCAAGAAAAATTCGGCATTTCACGGAGAAAGTCGGTTGCTTTCGGAGCTGGAACAGCGGCAGTCATCTCTATCCTGTATGCAACACAGGGCGGATTATACATCTTTGACACGGTTGACCGCTTCATCAATCAATATGGTGTCGCGCTTGCAGGTCTGATTGAAATTATCTTTATTGCCTGGATTGCAAGGGAATTGACTGTTCTGCAGAATCATGCGAACAGCATGTCAGACATTCGTCTTGGTGCTTGGTGGAAGATTTGCCTTGGACTGATCACACCAATTGTACTTGGATTCATGTTGATTCAGACATTTACGACTGATCTTCAGAGCAATTACGAGGGTTATCCGACGAGCTTGATTATGACAGCTGGCTGGGGTCTTTCAGTCGCCGCGATTCTAATTGGTGTTCTATTTACTAAATTTAAATGGAAGGGAATCGATTCTAGCATTCCTAAATCTCCTAATCATAAGGGGGTGGCGAAATGACAGGGAGCGCCATTACCATGATGGTAATAGGCATGGTAATCATTTGGGGAGGACTTGTCGCCTCAATTGCCAATGCCGTGCTGAAATCAAAGAAAAAACGAGTCTAAAAAACTTCGGCTGACCCGCAAAGTCCATAAGGATGGCTTTTGGGTCAGCCTTTTGTTTTTGAATTGGCATAGGCAGTATGATTAACGGGGGCAGTTGGAAAAGACCTTTATCCGCCTATTTTTACTTTGATCGGCGCATTGAGGCCTTTTCAGTGCGTTCCCATAGGCGAAGGTAGGGGTAAGGATCAAATGACCACTCTGTTCGTCCATTCTCTTTGTACATGCCATAATGGAGATGAGGAGGGAATTTGCCAGCCGTCCCGGGAGGCCCATATCCTGAACTGCCAACGCCGCCTAACAGAGTTCCTGGCTCTACTAGCTGACCTACCTTTATATCCTTTGCAAAGCCATTCAAATGGGCGAAATAATGGTACGTATTATTCATGTCCCGGATGCCGATTCGCCAGCCTCCAAATTTATTCCATCCCTTTAATTCGACGATTCCATAACAGGTCGATCTTACCGGCACCCCATATCCGGCGAAGATATCTGTTCCTTCATGTGTGCGTCGTCCGCCCCATCCTCTTGCAACACCCCATGTACTGTTATAGGTGTAATGACTTCCTAGAGGGAGGGGAAAGATTTTCTTCTGCAAATCAATGGTTTGATGTTTTTTGAACAGGTTGGCATTGCTCATAATGATACTTACGGCACGATCTCGTTTGTAATAATCCCATACTCCGATTCTGAAGTTATCTTTATCAGCGCCATAAGACATGATGTAATGGGTAATCGCGGCTAGCTGGTCATATTCGTTCGTGATGTCAGCTTTCCCATCTTGGTCTCCATCCTTGCCTATCCCTTCAAAAAAGGCAATGGATAGCGGGTCCGTGTCTTCTTGGCTTGGGTTCGCAATCCCGCTCCATTTATCGGGCGGAATTAAGATGCTAAGCGTGCCGGTTGGATCGGGTAGATCCTTTCTCGCAAGGCGCACGCTGCGCTCGTATTGATCTAAAGCCGCTATGTAATACCAGGGCAGCTGGGTGGACGCTTCCACACGTTTGTATATTTCCATCCGTTGGTTAATCAGATCCTGCCCATCTTTTGCTTGAGCAGCAAGCGTTGTATGCGGGCTGGCTGAATATAGGCAGGTCGATAAGAGGAGGAGAAACAGTAAGCGATAATACACAAGATCACTCCTTTCGCTGATAGATAGTGGTGTATGACTCCTAGTCAAAGGCTGTAATATGCTCCATTTGTTGAATGATTTTATCCTTCTCTGCCCCTTCAGAGCCGTTGGCAGATGAATAACCCGACATATTTTCAAGCACGTTAATAAAACTTGGGTCGTCCGTAATATAGATCTGATAATAATCAGGTGCGATGTGGCTAATGTTCTCTCGGATATTTCTCCTTACTAAATCAGGCCGGGAGCCTTCAGGATGGTAAGCAAGCAATATTTCCTCATCCGTAACAAGGGTGCTGGCATCTCTTACGCCGGGTATTTGCACGCAAAGGCTCGTGACGATGGTGGCCAAGTCATCCCGTTCAACCGCCGGGACCGGTTTATCAGCCCGGTTGGCATAATACGTTGAACGCTGCTTCCGCTCATAGCCATATGTTTTGTCACTTACGCCCGAGTCAATCCCTGAGTCACTGAACATATCTTGGTCATAGGTGACATAATCTGTGTTAATCGGCTCAGTACGGCTGGAAGAGTTACGCTGTGCAGTATCTGAACCTCCGCAAGCGGAAAGGATTAAGAATGCAGACAGACAGCTTATAATCGGCCATTTCATCAAATAAATGCACCTCCTTTTATCGTAGTTTGACCAAGATGTTAAAAATACTTCATGGTTATATGTGGAGAATGCTATAATAAGGGAACAGGTATGCTAAGAGTAAGAGGTGAACAAATGATCAGCATTAATAATTCTCAATATGAAATCCTAGAAGAACGCGGTGAGGGGTTTAATGAAGAAGCCTTCAAAAGCCGTTTCAGTGAAATATTGAACCGTTATGATTATATTTTAGGGGATTGGGGCTATGGGCAGCTTCGCCTAAAAGGATTTTTTGATGACCAAAATCAGAAGGCCTCTTATGATAACAAAATCAGCACCATCAAAGAATACTTATATGAATACTGCAATTTTGGATGTTCATACTTCATCCTTCGAAAGACGAAAAAGTAAAAAAAAGCTGCCCAGGGAAGCAGCTTTCGACTGCAGACAGCCGTTGGAGCTCGTCTGCAGTTTTTTTATGCCTATTTACAGTCTGCAAAAGAATCAAATAACCTCATATAAGAATTCCTTCCACTCGGCCGCCTCGTCCTCTGAAAGGTTAAAGGCATGCTCTAAATACCCTGGCTCCTCCAAGTCATCTGGCCCGATTATGGCAAAGCGATTCCCTTGCATATCAAGCACAACTGTCTTTCCATAAAAGCGGTCCGTCCTTAGCAGGGCGAAATCAACGCGGCTGCTTTCCCCCATGAAACTGACAAAGCGGGTTTTCGTATCGTATGTATC
>CAJGCH010000316.1 GCA_904501845.1 uncultured Bacillaceae bacterium
AGGATCTTCAACCAATTTCTTGATATTAGCTAAGAAGCTGACTGCTTCTGCTCCATCAACAATACGGTGATCGTAAGAAAGAGCAATGTACATCATTGGACGGTTCTCGATAGTCGTCTCGTCAATTGCGATTGGACGAAGCTTAATACCGTGCATGCCCAAAATCCCCACCTGTGTACCATTTAGGATAGGCGTTGACATGAGTGATCCAAATACACCGCCGTTTGTAATCGTGAATGTGCCGCCTTGCAAGTCTTGAAGAGCCAATTTATTGTCGCGAGCTTTTTTCGCAAGGGTGCCAATTTCTTTTTCGATTTCAGCGAAGTTCATGCGGTCCGCGTCTCTTACGACTGGAACAACCAATCCTTCTGGAGCAGAAACAGCTACGCCGATATCATAATATTTCTTGATAAGCAGCTCATCACCTTGGATTTCTGCATTCAGCATCGGGAACTTTTTCAATGAGCCGACAACTGCTTTTGTAAAGAAGGACATAAATCCAAGCTTCACATCATTGTCTTTCAAGAAGGCATCTTTACGTTTGTTACGCAGATTCATGATATTAGTCATGTCTACTTCATTGAAAGTTGTGAGCATCGCTGTATTATGCTGAACTTCAACCAGGCGTTTTGCGATTGTTTGGCGTCTTCTGGACATTTTGACGCGCTCTTCAGGTTTGCCGGATGAAGCTGGTTGTGCTTTAGCCTCAGGTGCTTTCTTCGGTTCTGGTTTTGCTGGTTTAGGTGCTTGCGCTTTATTTGGATCAAATGATTCCACGTCTTGCTTGCGCACGCGGCCAAGCGGATCCACTGTCGGCACTTCCGCAAGATCAATGCCTTTTTCACGCGCTAATTTTCTTGCAGAAGGAGAAGCAACTGGCTGCTGGCCTTTTTTCACTTCTTCTTGCTCAGGTGCTTCTGCTTGTTTTGGTTCTTCTTTTTTCTCTGCCGGGGCACTGCCGCCAGCTTCGCCATCAACGATAGCGATCGCTTCACCTACTAAAACAGTGTCGCCTTCCTCTTTCAGCTGTTCCTTCAAAACACCTGCATACTCAGAGATGATTTCCACATTTACTTTATCTGTTTCAAGTTCAACAATATAATCACCTTTTTCAACGGTGTCACCCGGTTGTTTAAGCCACTGGGCGATTGTTCCCTCTGTAATTGATTCTGCCAATTCTGGTACGATAACTTCTGCCATTTTAATTCTTCCTCCTCTATTCGCGTGTTAATGCACTTGTGATGATACGGCTTTGCTCTTTTTTATGAATCGTTGGATCTCCTTCAGCCGGAGATGAACGTCTTCTTCTTCCGATATAATCTACTGTTACCCCTTCAGGTGCTGCCGCCCGCAGACGCGGTTCAACAAATGTCCAGGCACCCATATTCTTCGGTTCCTCTTGTACCCACATAATCTCTTTCAAGTTAGGGTAGGCAGCAAACAATTCTTTAACACCGGCAAACGGGAATGGATAAATCTCTTCGATTCTGACAATATGAAGCCAGTCCATGTCCTCTTTTCCATCAATCGCTTGTGAAAGATCAATCGTCACCTTGCCTGTCGCACACACGATTCTTTCAACCGCTTCCTTGTTTTTGCCAAGACCAGGCTGCTCGATGAAGGATTGGAATTCCCCTTCACTGAATTCTTTAGGCTCACTCGCAACGACTTGATTTCTCAGCAAACTCTTAGGTGTCATCAAGACAAGCGGACGCACTTCTTCTTTGCCTAGAATAGCCGCCTGCCTTCTCAGGATATGGAAGTATTGAGCGGCACTGCTCAAGTTCGCCACTGTCCAGTTATTCTCCGCAGCAAGGGATAGAAATCTTTCCAGACGAGCGCTGGAGTGTTCAGGTCCCTGTCCTTCAAATCCGTGTGGAAGAAGCATGACAAGGCCGGATTTTTGTCCCCATTTTGCTCTTCCGGCTGCGATGAATTGGTCAAAGAATACTTGTGCCGTGTTGGCAAAGTCTCCATATTGCGCTTCCCATAATACGAGTGTATCTTCGGAATGCACATTATACCCGTACTCAAACCCGATAACCGCTGCCTCAGATAACGGACTGTTATGAATGGCAAATGATGCCTTTGCGCCGTCTAGCGTATGAAGAGGCGAGAAGGTTTCTCCTGTATCAGGGTCATGCAGCACAAGATTTCGGTGGGCGAACGTTCCGCGTTCTGAATCTTGTCCAGTAAGCCTGACTGGCGTGCCATCCTTAATAATGGAAGCAAAAGCAAGTGCCTCAGCCAATGCCCAGTCCACTTTATTGCCTTCATTCAAAGCATCGCTTCTTCTCATCAAGATCTTATCCAGCTTTTTGAAGACATTGAAATTATCTGGACGCTTGAGCAGGTCTTGATTGATTTTTTGCAATTCTTTCAGATCGACCTTCGTCTCAACCTGCGGAATGCCAGACTCAATAATTTTCGGCACATCCGCATCCTCGAGCTTCGCATCCTGCTTTTCGCCGACTTGGTCATAATAATTTTTCAGCATTGCCGCATGCTCATCAGCATAGCGACTCGCTTCTTCCTTCGTGATGACGCCTTGCTCAATCAACCGCTCTGCATAAACCTCACGAGGAGTTGGGTGGGCATGCACAAGCTTGTACATTTCTGGGTTCGTCGTCATCGGCTCATCCATTTCGTTATGGCCAAATCGTCTATAGCCAATTAAATCGATAAGGAAGTCCTTCTTGAATTTCTCTCTATATTGATACGCCACTAGCGCTGCCGCAAGGACCGCTTCCGGATCGTCCGCATTGACGTGAATGATTGGAATCTCAAACCCTTTCGCAAGGTCAGAGGAATATCTTGTAGACCTGGAATCCCTGCTCTCTGTCGTGAAACCAATCATATTGTTTGCGATAATATGAATGGTACCGCCAGTTTGGTAGCCGTTCAATTGACTCAAGTTCAAAGTCTCCGCTACAACACCCTGACCTGGGAATGCCGCATCCCCATGAATGATGATGGCCATGCTGGCACTTGGATCATGAACAGGGTAACCGCTCTTCGTACGGTCATCCTGAGCTGCTCTTGTGAAGCCATTGACAATCGGGTTCACGAACTCAAGATGGCTTGGATTATTGGCAAGCGAGATGACTGCTTCCCTTGTATTTTCTTCCTTGATTTTCCTGTCAGCACCTAGGTGATATTTCACATCCCCTGTCCATCCGAAGGTAACCCCAATTGATCCTTCTGAAGGGACAAGTTCTTTGTTAGGCGCATGCTGAAACTCAGAGAATATGTTTTTGTAAGGTTTA
>CAJGCH010000317.1 GCA_904501845.1 uncultured Bacillaceae bacterium
AAATTGATAGAGTCTTTCCAAGCAGATGATTTTTGACCACATTTCATGGAACAAAACGTGAAAAGTTAAGGCCATACGGACAGCCGGGTCAAATGCCGATTGGCAACTTAGTTGCCTTATTGATTGAGTTAAAAGCTCAAATTTTATAAGTTGGTTACTTTACAACCAGTGTGAATAAATCGCACATCAACTTGTGAAACGGTCAATAAGAGTAGTAAAAGTAATTATTTGCTATATAGACTCTAAACCTTGATGGTATATTTGAATATTTTTTAAAAAGCCTCTTTCCTGATGCATCTGCATGCTTGGCACCGCCCGTTATGGGAAAATTAGTGTGCTGTTGCTTTTTGAATCATATTTTAGATATCTTTCACACGCAAGTGATGCGCCATTCGCCGCCATTACTTGCGTTTTTTGCGTTTTTTGGAAGTTAGAGGGTAAGAGTTTAAGAGAGGGAGTCTCGACTTAATCTCCCGAGTAGAAGGAAAGTATAGGAACAGCTAATGGTCTGGAATGCCCCGTTGCTTTAGACCGATGATAAACCATAGGGGGAAAGACAATTGAGCGATAAGAAGAGCTTAGCCTTTCGGGCTACGCAGGAGAGGGCGCCTATTCATGAAGCGCTCGAGGAATTTAAGAGAAAACGAATCGTGCCCTTTGATGTGCCGGGCCATAAGCGAGGCAGGGGGAACCCGGATTTAACGGCCTTTTTAGGAGAGCAGGCTTTAACCGTGGATGTGAATTCGATGAAGCCGCTTGATAACTTATGTCATCCGGTTTCTGTTATCAATGAAGCGGAAACATTGGCGGCTGAAGCGTTCGATGCGGCACAAGCCTTTTTCATGGTCAATGGGACGACCTCCGCTGTGCAAGGAATGATTTTGACCGCCTGCAAGAAGGGGGACAAGATTATCGTCCCTCGCAATGTTCACCGCAGTGTAATCAATGCACTCGTTCTTTGCGGTGCGGAGCCGGTGTATGTCAATCCGGATGTGGACCACCGGCTCGGGATTGCGCTGGGCATGTCAGTCAGTCAGGTGGAAAAAGCCATTATAGAGAATCCCGAGGCAAAAGCCGTGCTGGTTAATAACCCGACATATTACGGGATTTGTTCAGACCTTCGCGGCATCGTTCAGCTAGCCCACAAGCATGGGCTGCTCGTGCTAGCTGATGAGGCACATGGGACACATTTTTATTTCGGTAAAGACCTGCCAGTATCCGCTATGGAGGCAGGAGCAGATATGGCTGCGGTAAGCATGCATAAGTCAGGAGGAAGCTTGACGCAAAGCTCTTTTATGCTTCTCGGGCCTGCGGTGAATGCCGGCTATGCCAGGCAGATTATTAATTTAACCCAGACAACAAGCGGCTCCTATTTGCTTCTCTCCAGTCTCGATATCTCGAGACGGAATCTCGCCTTGAATGGGGAAGAGATTTTTGCGCATGTTGTTGAGCTCGCTGAATATGTACGTCAGGAGATTAATCGGATTGGGGACTTTTATGCCTTTTCGAGGGAACTGATTAATGGAGACAGTGTCTTTGATTTTGATCTGACGAAGCTCTCTGTCTATACGAGGGATATTGGACTTGCCGGCATCGAGGTGTATGACATTCTCCGTGATGAATATGATATTCAAATTGAATTTGGTGATATTGGCAATATCCTTGCATATGTATCTGTCGGTGACCGCACGAGGGATGTCGAACGGCTGATCAGTGCCTTGTCAGAAATCAGAAGGCGCTATAAGCGGAATAAGGCCGGTATGTTTACCCAGGAATACATTGATCCGGAGGTTGTGACCACACCGCAGCAAGCTTTTTATGCCGAGAAGGAATCCCTGCCTATCCATGAGACGGTTGGCAGGGTATGCAGTGAATTTGTGATGTGCTATCCGCCGGGAATTCCGATTCTCGCTCCCGGTGAACGAATTACACAGGACATCATTGATTATATTGATTACGCCAAGGAAAAGGGCTGCTCGATGACTGGGCCTGAGGATTTGAACATAGAACGATTGAACGTACTTCAAGGAGTGTGACGAGAATGGAACTTTGGTTTAGTGAGCGGCATACCCCGAACGTTAAACTGTCAATCAAGGTGGAAAAGCAGTTGTACAGCGGGCAGAGTGCTTATCAGCGCATTGATATTTATGAATCAAAGGAATTTGGCCGCTTTCTGACCCTCGATGGCTTCATGATGCTGACCGAGAAGGATGAATTCATCTATCACGAGATGATTACCCATGTGCCCATGATGGTTCATCCTAATCCAGAGCATGTGCTCATCATCGGGGCAGGAGATGGGGGAGCAGTCAGGGAACTGGTTAAGTATGAGTATGTGAAGCAGATTGATTTGGTCGAGATTGATGAAATGGTCGTAGATGTATGCAGGAAGTACTTGCCGAAAACAGCCTGTGCCCTCGATGACCCGCGTCTTCAAATTCACTATGAGGATGGCCTGAAGTATATCCGTTCCTGTGAGGACCAGTATGACTTGATTATTGTCGATTCCACTGACCCATTTGGTCCGGGCGAGGGTTTGTTTACCCGTGAGTTCTACGGAAGCTGCTATAAGGCACTGCGCAAAGATGGAATCATGGTTAACCAGCATGAAAGCCCGTTTTATCAAGAGGATGTAGCGGCCATGCAGCGCGCCCATAAGCGGATTGTTGAAAGCTTCCCAATCAGCTATGTGTACCAAGCCCATATTCCAACCTATCCATCCGGTCACTGGCTGTTTGGATTCGCTTCAAAGAAGTATCATCCAGTGGATGACTTAAAGCGAGAGGCTTTTAAAGACGCCAAACTCCATGCGCGTTACTACAACCCGAATCTTCATGTCGGCGCCTTCTCGCTCCCCACTTATGTAGAGGAGCTGTTGCGAGATGTTGAGTAAGAATATCCAAACCTTTATTGGCTGTGAGGCTGAATACGATGAGGCAGACATAGTGCTGTTCGGTGCTCCGTTTGACGGGACAACATCCTATCGTCCCGGCACCCGGTTCGGACCACAGGCCATCCGCCAGGAATCATATGGGCTTGAAACCTACAGTCCTTATCAGGATAAGGATTTAACCGACCTGGCCGTCTTCGATAGCGGTGACCTGGAGCTAGCCTTCGGCAATGTCGAGCGTGCGCTCTTTGATATTGAGGAACGCACAAGGAAAATTATTGGGGATGGGAAAATTCCATTCATGATTGGCGGCGAGCATCTTGTCACACTCGGGAGCGTACGCGCGGTGGCAGAACAGTATCCTGATTTACGCAT
>CAJGCH010000318.1 GCA_904501845.1 uncultured Bacillaceae bacterium
CATATCAGTATGAACGTGAGGGACAATACTATTTTTTTGTTTTCAAAGGGAACACTCATATCTATTCGTTTTTAGTTTATTTAATAACCATAAAAGTCGCAATTATAAAAATACAAAAGAAAGCCGGATGCTTGCTGTCCGCATTCATGGCAGTATACACCACGTAAACCGGCCCCACAATTTAAACATTGTTTGTAGGGCGGCATTCTCTTCTTTTGTAAATTTACAGTAGACTGCTCTTTCATTTATGGTTTATAATTTGTCTACAAAATTAAATAAACTCAAGGTCGTGACCTAAATCTTTCGGTTTACATTTTGGTTTACATTAATCTATTCGTAGGCTTTATATGCCTAATATTGATTAAAATGTAGGATTTTATTATTTGATGTTAACATAATATAGGATTAATTTTGTAATTTAAATTTTGAAGGGATGAAACAAACGTTTATACTACTTATCACAGCTCTGCTGTTTTGTCGTTATGCCGATGCACAGGAACGTGTAATTGATGCAAAAGATCACTCCCCCATTTATGCGGCTTCCATTTTAGATGCCTCAGGCAATATGGTGGGCTTCACCTTGAACGACGGTATATTTTCTGAAATACCGGCATCAGCCTATCCCGTCACTGTTCGCAGTATAGGGTACGAACAACTTGTTATCAAACGTCCCGAGAAGAAGACCTGGGAAATGACTCCAATCGCTTATGAGCTGGAGGAACTGGTCGTCGTTCCCGTAAAGCGAAATATCCTGAAGCAGACTTTCTATGTGCGTGAATATTTCAGTATGTATAACACGACCGATACCGTAACCTTCTTTAGTGAGTACATGGCCGATCGTTTTGTCCCGACTTCGAAAGATGCTAAGTTTAAAGGGAAATCATCATTGCGCATACTCAAAAGCCGTGAATATGCCTATTATCAGCTATTCGGTCAAGACAGCATTACTACCGATCCAGAGGCTATGTTTCCTTCCATGGCAACCACATTTGAACCGATTGTCAAAGAGGTTACTGCTCCGGAATCCTTCAAGGAATCGGGGAATGCCGCCAAGCTATATGAAGAACCGGGAAAGTCGGGAATGGAGCTCATCAAAAAGCAGAACGACCAAACTTTTACCATCATCTTAGACGGGTTGGCAGATACGAAAGAGCATAAAATGTCTCCTTGGCAGTTGAAACTTTTAGGCTGTACCATGGAGTTCAATCAACTTTACTTCACACAGACTTACCGTGTAAATGAGGAGGGAGTCTATCAGCCTAAGGACATGCTGGAAGCCGGTTTTGTCATGCAAGCAGACGGTAGGGGAAAGTTCCTTCGTATGGCATTGAATTCCGACAATCCGATTGTAATCCGTTCCATGGTTGAATATTACGTTGTCGACCGCGATTATCTGTCCAAGGAAGAGGCCAAGGAAGAATACAAAAACAAACCTACGGATGTTAAGTTTGTGATACCTTCCACAGTTCCTCCTTTGAGCGAAGCTACCAGACGACTGGTGGAGCGTGCAAATACAGAAGCAAAAAATAAAAAATAATTCACTATTAAACTAATAATTAAGTTCATATGTTTTTTAGAAGTAAATTTTATTTCACATTGCTGATACTTGCTTCAGCAACCTTAATGATAGGATGTAGCGATGACAATGAAACGCCAGCGACTCCGGACAACACTCCTCCCACAGACGAGATTGTAGAAACATCTTATACTGCAAATCCTCGCGCTTTTGCGCTTAAATTCTACGATTTTATAGGCGATGCTGCCGAGAATATCAAACGATTGGACAGCGACACCGTCCGCATCGAAATTAATGAAGGTCTGCTCACCTACCTTAATATATCAGAGCTTAAGGAGGGCGACGTCTTGAATATTTGGGAAAACATCGATTGTCCGCCTTACATTCGCGTGGTAGACGAAGTTGAACGTACTTCATCGGGATACATTGTCACCACTCAAGGCGGTAGCATTGCCGACCTTTTCGAAAACCTTGAGGGTTGCTTCGATACAGAATTGTTCAGCGACAACTCCAGCCGTCCCGAGAGAAAGCTTTCACGTTCGGATGCAATAATAAACGATTACGAATATGTGGATGATGAAGAGGACTTCAAGCAGTTTGTTGACGATGAAGGAAAGATTCACCCATTCATTCTGTATACACCGGATGACGAAAACCCCGAGGAATATGAGTATAGTCTGGCCGAGAAAGAATACGAAGAGATGACCGACTCTATACTTGTAACAAGACTGGCACCATGGTCCAAGACTTGGCACTTGCTCGACATCAATAAAGATAAAATCAATATTTATCCTAAGAAGGATAAGGACGGAAATCCTATTGGCGTTTTCGTTGCTGATGCCAAGTTGAAAGCCAAAGCTAACCTTGAAATCTATTTCCAGATTAACCTTTTTAAGACAAATCGTTTCTGGGCAAAGATGGACGGTGATGTGAGCATCGATGCACCCATTCATCTTAGATTTTCAGGAATCCAGTTTAAGGAAGAAAAGAGTTACCCTGTATTTGAGATAACACCAATTTGCACTGCATTTGCCATTGGTCCTTTCGTTATACCGGTGATATTCAGAAATGGTCTCGTCTTTAAGTGTAGCGGTTCAATCAATGGTAACCTCTCTATGATGCTTCCATTCCATTATGATGCCAGTTTCCAGGCAGGACCCAAATACGATGGAGGAAAGTGGTCTAACTTCAACAATTTCGACTGGCACGCCGGCATCAATTACGATAAGTTGACTGCAGTTCCATCGGCTACAATGTCACTCACAGGAAGTGTAGGATTCTATCTTCACTCGGGTGCTTACTTTGGTTCGGCTATAGGTCCTTTCTTAGAGGTTGGCCCTCAAGCCAAAATTGGAGCCAATGCCGGTATTACAGGCAATGAGGTGATATTCAACACTCAAGGCAGTGTAGGCATAGGTGGTTCAGCGGGAGCAGAAATCAAGATTTGGAAGTTCGATTTAGGAAAGGCTGCAATCCCTTTCAGTATTAAATCTAAGAAATTGTGGGATGTAGATTTACGTTTCTCGGTTAAAGACATTATCAATAATAAACCTAAATAAGGATGTATTATATCCTTATTAATATAAACTATTTTGTAAGAATTTACTATTAATCTTAGAAGCTGTTTAAATTTATATCGTCAAGTTTTTTATAGAGCAAAAATTGGATGTTTATTTATATTTTAAGGGCGCATAGCGGGCTATGTAACCGCAAAAAAGAAACAAACAGGCATTTTTGAATATAAAAAAC
>CAJGCH010000319.1 GCA_904501845.1 uncultured Bacillaceae bacterium
ATAACGAATCGCCAAATCGCCAATCCCGCCGCCTCCGACCGTTCCGGCCATAGCAGAGAAACCTATCAAGCTAATCAATGTAAGCGTGATGCCGGAGATAATTCCGGATCTCGCTTCAAGCAATAATACATCCTTAATAATCATCCATGGTGTCGCGCCTGCTGCGATGGCAGCTTCAATGACACCCTTATCAATTTCTCTCAATGACGTTTCAACGATTCTCGCAAAAAACGGAATCGCTGCGACTGATAGCGATACGCTCGCAGCTGTCGGTCCAATCGTCGTCTTCACAACCAATTCGGTCAGCGGGATAAGAGCGACCAACAAAATAATAAAGGGAATCGACCGAACCAGATTGACGACAAATCCTAGAATCGACTGCACCGTTTTGTTTTCCCAAAACAGACCCTTATCTGTCACATAAAGAATTATCCCAACTGGCAGCCCAATCACAATCGCGACCGCCAGCGAAATCGTAATCATATAAATCGTCTGCAGGAACGCTGTGTTGATCTCCGGAATCAGCTCGACAAAGTGGTTGAAATCAAAGCCCATGATGCACGACCTCCACTTCTGCCTCGCGGTTCTTTATATAAGAGATGGCATTATGAATCTCTTCCTTCTGTCCGCGAAGCTCCATGATAAAAATACCGAGCGGCAAATCCTGTATGTATTCAATCGAGCCGTGAAGGAAATTGCCCTTCACTTGAAATTGCTGAAGCGTATCCGAAATGACTCCCTCACCGGCAACCGTCCCCTTGAACGTCACCTTCACAATCGGACCCTCGCATTCCTGGTAAATGGCATCCGGTATATCGAACGAGACAACACTGCTGATGAATTCCTTCGTCAGATCGGCTTGCGGTTTAGCAAAGATATCATAGACCGAGCCTTCCTCTATGACCCTCCCATCCTGCATAATCGCCATCCGATGACAAATTTCCTTTACGACATTCATCTCATGCGTAATCAAGACAATTGTGATATTGAGCTCCTGATTAATTTTTTTCAACAGATTCAAGATAGACTTCGTTGTCGTCGGATCTAGCGCTGAGGTCGCCTCATCACAGAGGAGAACGGATGGATTATTCGCTAGCGCCCTGGCAATCGCGACGCGCTGCTTCTGTCCCCCGCTCAGCTGGGAAGGATACACATCACGCTTTTCGGCTAATCCGACCATCTCCAGCAGCTCCTCGACTCGTTTCTTCCTGTTTGCCTGCGGAACCTTTGCTGCCTTCAAGGCAAAAGCAATATTTTCAAAGACCGTTTTCTGGCTGATCAGATAAAAGTGCTGAAAAATCATCCCGATTTTCAAGCGCGCCCGACGCAATCCCTCACTTCTCAGCTTCGTCAGGTTCATTCCATCAACCGTGATGGTTCCTGATGTTGGTCGCTCCAATAAATTAATGCAGCGAAGCAGCGAGCTTTTCCCCGCTCCTGAGTATCCGACTATCCCGAATATCTCGCCTTTCTTAACGGTTAAGGAAACATTGTCAACCCCATTGACCACGCCATTTTTTGTTTTGTAAATTTTGGTAAGATTCTGAATATTGATCATATGGCACCCTCTATCCCTGCACATTTTCTGCAATAAAAATGCCCCTCTCTTCTGAAAGGGGCATCGAAATAATACATCTATCTCGACTTATCTTTCAGAATGTCATCCATTCTGCTGGAATTGGCACCTTCCCTTATTAAGGGGGTTGCCGGACGTCATAGGGCCTAGTCCCTCGGTCACTCTCGATAAGCTTTATTTTTGATTTGATTATGATATTACAGAGTTCGAAACATTCTGTCAACGATAAACTTTTTTGCTAAAATTTATGAAAACGCTTTAATCCTTGCAGAATCAATCAATTATCCCCGAAAAATTTTTTATAGCTCATATAAATGCGTTCTCCTATCATCAAAAACAGGAATGGCTTCCCGCACACGCTTCACTTCCTGTAAATCAAGCTCCGTATAAAAGATCCCTTCCCCCGCTTCCCCGCTCAGAAGCAGCTCTCCCCAAGGTGCGATGACCATTGAATGGCCATTGAACTCATTGTTCGGGTCCTCACCGACACGATTGACCGCCACAACATAGCATTGGTTCTCAATCGCTCTCGCCTGAAGCAATAGCTGCCAATGATCGATGCGCAGCTTAGGCCACTGGGCCGGGATGAACATAACCTCAGCCCCCTGCAAAGCATGGGTTCTGGTCCATTCTGGAAAGCGCAAATCATAGCAAATGATCCCCCCGCACGTAATACCAGCCAAGCTGAATACATTCGCTTTCTCCCCTGCACTCATAAACTTATGCTCATCCATCAGCTTGAAAAGATGGGCTTTATCATATTCAGATACGATACCACCTGATTGATCAACGACATACATCGTGTTAAAAAACTTTCCGTTCTTCTTCGTCGCAACCGAACCGCCGACAATATTGACGTGATGCTTTTTCGCCAGACGGCTGAGAAACTCTTTCGTTCGCTCCCCATTACCATCTGCTAATCGGTCAAGCTCCTTTAAGGCATAGCCCGCATTCCACATTTCCGGGAGAACAATCACATCTGTCCCAGCCATCGCAGCCTCTTCAACCAGCCTTTCCACTTGGGAAAAGTTCCTCTCTGGATCAGCAAAAGCAACATCCATTTGTACGACCGCTATTTTCACAACCAATCACCTCGCTATAGACATTTTTAATTAAAGGTTATAGAATTTTAATAATTATTGCAATATTAGAAACTATTTCCTTGTTAAGGGTGAATGATATGACCTATTCAGAACGCTTAAAGAAATTGCCAGACCAGTTTTTTGCCGCACTTGTCCAAAAGGTTAACCGCGCTATGGCTGAAGGGAGAGATATTATTAATCTCGGCCAAGGGAATCCCGACCAGCCTACCCCTCCGCATATCGTGAAAGCCCTGCAGGCAGCGGCTGAGGATGCAGAGACGCATAAATACTCTCCATTCCGCGGCTTGGAGGAATTGAAGGAAGCGGCCGCGGACTTTTATCAAAAGCAATACGGGGTTGAGATTGATCCAAAACATGAGGTTGCCATCCTTTTTGGAACAAAGGCCGGGCTAGTTGAGCTGCCAATGTGCCTGCTCAATGATGGAGATCTCATGCTCCTGCCTGACCCAGGCTATCCTGATTATTTGTCCGGGGCAGTACTCGCAAACATCAACGTTGAAACCTTCCCGCTGACAAAGGAAAATCAATTTTTGCCCGATTATGAGAGCATCCCTTTCGAACAAAGGAACG
>CAJGCH010000320.1 GCA_904501845.1 uncultured Bacillaceae bacterium
CAAATGAACAATCCAATAACACGAGCAATTCAAATCAAGAAAATACAGATACAAACACAGGCACAAACACAGATACCGGAACGACAAATAATGATGTTCCATTCAATGAGTTCAGCATAGAGATAAAATACCCGAACAACCAAGAATATGAAGCGGATTATGATTATGAAAATAACAACGTTGATGCATCCATAGAGGATGATGTCACCAATTCCCGCATAACTGGGAATGATGCAGCGAAGCAATTAGGAGATATCTTGAAGTCATTAGATATTGATGCTCAAACATCTGAAAATGATGTTATTACGAAAGTTATTTCTGCTTTTGGTGTTTCAGATAATTACCAAGCAATCGATGTAGACATCACATTCCCGGATGGGACAGAGAAAGAGTATCGTGCAACGAAATAATATAGAAAGCGGCGCAGGCGTAGGAAGCCTGCGCCTTTATTTTTGCTCCCCATTAAGGTTTCGCCTCTGAAGGCCTCAAACTGTCTCCTCTCAATAGTGATGAAATTCTCTGTTTATCAGTAAACTCCTTTTTTTGTATCAGACTCATTACAAAAAGATTAAAGGAGTTATTTATTTGTTTAGTTAAGCGGGAAGCGGCTATAAGAAGCGTAACAACTTGGAATAAGGAGGGGGAATTAGTGGACAGCAAAGAAGAAAAATTGAGAATGAAACGTGCCGAGGCAGGCAGGAAGGGCGGGCTTGCCACCGCTAAGAAGCATTCCCCTGATTTTTACAAAAGAATCGGCCAAAAAGGCGGCAAATCAACAGCTGATAAACATGATAAGGAATTCTATCAAGGAATCGGACAAAAGGGTGGAAGCTCAACATCCGAAAAACATACAAGTGAATTTTATAAAGAAATTGGCCAAAAGGGCGGAAGTTCAACTGCGCGGAAGTTTGATAAGAACTTCTACCGAGAGATTGGAAGAAAAGGCGGGGAAAGAGCTGCGAAAAACCGAAACAATCAGGAAAAGAGCGGTAATGGCTGAATAGCCTTCCGAGAGCCTGGCTGTGTCAGGAAGTTTGCCTCATTAAAGGCAGACTTCTTTTTTTATACTGATTACCCGTTGCACATTCATGAATGTTAGGTATAAGATGTAATAGGCATAACGTATGAAAAGGAGTTGATATTATTGAGTAACTACGACTCGGGTGACCCGGACGCGAGTATAATTGGGAAACCCAACGGTGCTTTTTTTGAAAAGTGGGGAAAGATAATAATCAATCCTGTTAAAAGAGTTGGTGCTTCCCTCTAAAGAGGAGGTTTTTGGTTATATGTTGGAATACTACATTACAGACTCAGACAATACATTGCAGAAAATTGATACACTGCAAAAAGGCTGCTGGGTGAATATGGTCGCACCGAGCGAATCAGAGATTAAGCTCATATCAGAACGCTTGGACATCCCGGAAGACTTTATCAAGGATCCGCTCGATGATGAGGAGCGTTCCCGTTTGGAGAAAGAAGATAATCATGTATTGATTATCGTGGATTTCCCGTATATTATTTATGACGATGCGGGCTTTCCTGTCTATGAGACCCTTCCGATTGGTCTAATTGTGACAGAGGAATGCTTTATTACCATCTCGCTGATTGAGAACCCCGTTATAATGGACTTTATTAATAAAAAAATTAAAGGGTTCTTTACGTATAAGAAGACCCGTTTTGCCTTGCAAATTCTCTTCCATATTTCTACTTATTACTTACGATACTTAAAGCAAATTAATCGAAAGACGGATGACATCGAGAAAGAACTCCATCAATCCATGAAGAATGAGGAATTATATGCGTTCCTTTCCTTGGAGAAGAGTTTGGTTTATTTTACGACCTCCCTTAAATCCAATAAGATTGTGCTGCAAAAAATGCTGCGTCTTAATCATTTGAAAATGTATGAAGAGGATAAGGATTTGCTTGAGGATGTGATCATCGAAAATACACAGGCAATTGAAATGGCTGAAACGTATCATTCTATCTTAACGAGTATGATGAATACCTTTGCATCTGTTATTTCAAACAACTTGAATATCGTGATGAAGTTTTTGACATCAATAACGATTATCCTGTCCTTTCCAACGATTGTTGCCAGCATATATGGAATGAACGTTGATTTGCCTTACCAAAATAACCCGTATGCATTTGTAGGCGTCATATTTGTTGCGCTTTTATTATCATCTATTACAACCATAATATTTTGGAAGAAGAAGTACTTTTAAAGATAGCGGATGCTATCTTTTTTTTGGGGAAAACTAAGTTTATCTGCTTTTAAGCATTGGCTGGACTTGTCGGGTTCTTTATTTGAAAGTAAGGAACGATAAAGCTATAATCAACGTTTGTATAAGAAATCTCTGTTCGTTTTAATGGGGTGTATCGATTTTGGAATTTAGAGAAAATGCGGCCAAAAGGGTTGCTTGGATTAGTATTTGGAGCAATGTCATTCTTACGCTTGGAAAGCTCATTATTGGTGTATGGGCCGCCAGTGATGCTTTATTTGCGGATGGCGTTCATTCAGCGGCTGATGTGTTTGCGGCAGTCATTGTGTTATTAGTTATAAAGGTATCAAATAAACCGGCCGACCTGGAGCATCCTTATGGTCATGGAAAAGCAGAGGTTATTGTCTCCGGGGTTATTGGCATATTGCTTCTTTTAGTGTCTATTTATATCGTGTATGAGGGAATAACCGGTTTCTTTCATCCCGTAGAAGCCCCGAGTTTCATCGCATTTTGGATTGGTTTATTTTCTTATATTGCCAAAGTATGCTTGTTTCGCTATTCGATGAGTGTCGGTAAAAGAATGAACAGCAAAGCGATTGAAGCTATAGCTTACGATCATAAGGCTGATATTGTGGCATCCTTGGCCGCGGCGATTGGTGTGCTGGTTTCCTATCTCGGAGACAGGCTCGATATTGGTTTCCTCCTGTATGGGGATAAAATCGCTAGTATATTCGTTGCTTATTTGATATTCAAGATAGCCAAGGAAATGCTGACGGAGTCCTTTCATATTCTGATTGAGCGGAATGTCAGCCAAGAGCTGCTAGAGCAGTTCCAAGAAGTTGTTTGTCAATTTCCGGAAGTCAGGCGCATAGACAGAATTCGCGCACGTGAACATGGTCACTACATCATCATGGATCTGCGCATCTCCATTGATCAGGATAAAACGATTAAGCAAGGGCATGACCTTTCGCGTGAAATTAAACATAC
>CAJGCH010000321.1 GCA_904501845.1 uncultured Bacillaceae bacterium
GCTATCCACATCCGGCTTATCCATTTGACCGAGAAATTGCCGCGCATAGGCGGACAATGATTCTACATAGCGCCGCTGCCCTTCCGCATAAATCGTGTCAAAAGCAAGCGACGACTTCCCGGAACCAGAGAGACCTGTCAGAACAACCAATTGGTCACGCGGAATCGTGACATTGATATCCTTGAGATTATTCTCTCTTGCTCCCTTCACTACTATCTTATCTATGGCCATCCTTTGTTCATCCTTCCGCTTTCAGCTCTAAAATCAAATCCCTAAGCTCAGCCGCCCGCTCAAAGTCAAGAGCACGAGCAGCTTCTTTCATCTCTTTCTCCATACGGGCTATAACCTGCTGACGCTCTTTCTTCGTCAGATTCTCATATTGCTTAGAGGCACGCTCCTCTTCTCCTGTATCCGCAGCCTGTGTCGCCCGAATGACATCACGTATATCCTTCTGGATGGTTTTCGGCGTAATACCATGCTCACGATTATACGCTTCCTGAATAGCCCTTCTCCTCTTCGTCTCAGAAATGGCTACTTCCATGGAATTCGTCATCTTGTCGGCATACATAATGACATGCCCGTTCTCATTACGCGCCGCCCGCCCAATCGTTTGAATAAGGGAGCGTTCAGAGCGCAGGAATCCTTCCTTATCGGCATCCAATATGGCCACAAGCGACACTTCCGGTATATCAAGACCCTCCCGAAGGAGATTGATGCCGATGAGCACATCATATTTGCCAAGGCGGAGATCTCGGATAATCTCAATCCGCTCGAGCGTCTTAATCTCTGAATGGAGATATTGTACCTTCACACCCAGCTCCTTCAAATAATCGGTCAAGTCCTCGGACATCTTCTTAGTCAGAGTCGTCACAAGCACCCGTTCATTCTTCGCGATTCTCTCATTAATCTCGCCGAGCAAATCATCAATCTGCCCCTCGATCGGACGTACATCTATATTTGGATCCAAAAGGCCCGTCGGCCGGATAATTTGCTCAATCACGCCTGGTGCATGCTCTTCTTCATAAGGTCCTGGAGTGGCTGAAACATAAACAATTTGGTTGATATGCTCTTCAAACTCCTTAAAATGAAGCGGACGATTATCCATGGCTGACGGCAGGCGGAAGCCATGGTTCACGAGCACTTCCTTCCTTGCCCGGTCACCATTGAACATGCCCCTGATCTGAGGAACCGTCACATGGGATTCATCAATGATAAGCAAGAAATCCTTCGGGAAGTAATCGAGCAAGGTATACGGTGTTGAGCCTGGCGGGCGCAATGTTAAATGACGAGAATAGTTTTCTATCCCTGAGCAAAAGCCCATCTCGCGCATCATCTCAAGATCATACCTTGTTCGCTGTTCAAGCCGCTGCGCCTCCAAGAGCTTCCCTTCCTCCCTGAAATGGGCGAGCTGCTCCTCCAGCTCCTTCTCAATATTCTCGATGGCAATGCGCATTTTCTCTTCCCGGGTAACGAAGTGGGAAGCCGGAAAGATGGCAACATGCTCCCGCTCTCCTAAAATCTCACCGGTCAGGGCGTCCACTTCACGGATGCGTTCAATTTCATCACCGAAAAATTCTATGCGAATACAGTGCTCATCCTTCGAAGCCGGAAAGACCTCGACCACGTCGCCGCGCACCCGAAATGTTCCGCGGTGGAAATTCATATCATTTCGTGCATATTGGATATCGACCAGCCTGCGCAGCAGCTGATTACGTTCAAGCTCCATGCCGCTTCGAATAGACACAACCATTTCCCTATATTCTTCCGGGGAGCCGAGTCCATAGATGCAGGAAACACTGGCGATGATGATGACATCATCCCGCTCAAAAAGAGCCGATGTCGCTGAGTGCCGCAGCTTATCGATTTCATCATTGATGCTCGCGTCCTTCTCAATGAATGTATCGGTTTGCGGGACATAGGCCTCCGGTTGATAGTAATCATAATAACTGACGAAATACTCCACAGCATTATTGGGGAAAAATTCTTTAAACTCGCTGTATAGCTGCCCGGCGAGTGTTTTGTTATGGGCAATGATTAATGTAGGCTTATTTACCTCTTTAATGACATTTGAGACCGTAAATGTCTTCCCGGTTCCTGTCGCACCAAGAAGGGTTTGATGCTTCACCCCATCATTAATCCCTTTAACCAGCTTCTTAATCGCTTCCGGTTGATCCCCCTCCGGTGCATACTTGGAAACCAGCTCAAATTCTTTTTTCAATCGATATGCCCCCTTGAATATACTTGGCGGGGCTTCGTCCGCCACGATCTATTAGTATGAATAGTTTACCACAATAGGCTATTTAGAAACCACCGAAAAGCGAACAAATATTCGCATGAACTGACCGGCTATCCACTCCCTTCCCCATTTATGCCCAATAATGCAAGAAAAGAGTCTTCCAGGAGGAAAGACTCTTACTATTATCCTATCACGCACTTTTCGCCGCACGGCTTCGTTCGATCATCCGTTTTGAATACCAGAAACCTGCAGTGAGTGAGAACGCATCTGCAATAATGAGAAGCCAGGATGATGTATACCCCCTGTAGGCTGAGGCGGCAATCAAGGCTACGGTCAATAACAATCCAACAACATAGCTGTATGTGACCCTCGAAAACAACACAACCAATAGGCCAGGTGCGAGCAAGGCTGCCAATATCTTCATCAAAGCACTCCTCCCGTGCAATATCACTCTCTCTATTATACAACGTTTTCCCGCACCAACAAATAATGACAATTTCTATTCTATCAATTTTGCGTGCACGACCATCCTCGCATCCTCAAACTCATAGCTGCATGTCGATAAAGTTAAAATCTTGTCCGTCTGCTTCACTTCACAGCCTGTATCATAAAGAGAATTCGAGACTATTCCTTCGAGAAACTGCCCGAAATCATTCCCTTTGCTGAAATCAGTCTCAATATAATGATCACCTGCATCTGTCACATATGCAGAGAAGATCTCCCACATCATGACGCCATCTTTCCCGCTGTATACCACGTAAGGATGCTCTTTGCGAAACTCTTCCTTCTTATAAGAAATCAAATCGCGAAACATCGTGCCATTTCTCATATGATGACCATAGAGAACAGTATGTTTCCCTAGCGGGGAAGGACAGTTACGGAAATCCATAAAAATCGCCCCGGCTGAAGAATCTTCCTTATAAATAGAATGAGTCAAGTAATAGCCATTATCCTCGGCCTGCACA
>CAJGCH010000322.1 GCA_904501845.1 uncultured Bacillaceae bacterium
ATGTCGAGTGACCTCGTCTTGAACTTTTCGGACCGGCTCGCCTCTGATATCAGAAAATCATCACAAATTCAGGCGAAGATGCTGGCTGAGAAGTTAATTGAGCAATGGGAAATAGAACGAGAAAGCTTATATGAGCCACTGGCAGGCAAATTAGAGAATAGACCACAACTTTCTGATGCCTGGTACAGGTGGCAGGCCGCAGAAAAGGAGCAATTGGCTTATGAAGCTCAGGTCAAGAAGGAAATGAGCAAACGGCCGAGGTTCCCGCTTGCTGAGATTGAAGCCCTCATTAAGCCGGAAGAACAGGTGGAAGTCATTATACCGAAAGAAACGGAGAATCCTCTTCAGCAGACAGAAGTAACATTAAAAGAAACGGCAGCGGAGCCGACCGGAAAAAATAATGAAGCGATCCCTCCAGCAGAGGTCATTATGAGTCAGCTCATACAGGCTTCTAAGATTCTGGATGGTGTTCCGGGCTTTCAAAAGCAAGCTCGGGAACTGAGCGTTCGTTCATTGAGCTTTCAAAAGCAGACCTATACATTGGCCTTATTTGGTGCGTTCAGTGCAGGAAAATCATCATTTGCGAATGCTCTTTTGGGGGCCAATTTACTGCCAGTATCGCCAAATCCAACAACGGCTGTCATCAACCGCATTCTCCCGCCTACAAGTGAGCACGGGAATGGAACGGCTGTCATCTTTTCCAAGACGGAAAAGATGCTGATAGACGATTTAAATGGCCTCTGGACAGAGGAAGGGCTCAAAGTGCAAGACTTGGAGCTTGCGAAGCGGCAGGCGAGAACTCTTTTAGCAAAGAAAAAGGAAGCACTCGGTCTTAAAGCCTCCTTCTTGGAAGCATTTGTGAACGGAATTGATGGCTTTAAAGAAAATCTGGGCGAAGTCTTCACGGTCAATATCGAGGAATTTGCGGCCTATGCCACCGATGAAACCAAATCTTGTTTTATCGAGAAGATTGATTTGTATTATGATTGCGAGCTTACTAGAAAAGGTGTCATTCTTGTGGACACTCCTGGGGCTGACTCTATTAATGCGCGCCATACAGGCACATCTTTTAATTACATTAAGCACTCGGATGCCATCTGTTTTATTACGTACTACAACCATCCATTTTCAAGGGCGGACAGGACATTCCTTGACCAGCTTGGACGCGTAAAGGATTCCTTCAGTCTCGATAAAATGTTCTTCCTTTTAAACGCAGCAGATCTTGCGGCTGATGAACAAGAACGAGAACTGGTCGTGGAGTATTTAGATTCTCAATTGCGGGAATCAGGCATCAGAAATCCGCGTATTTATCCTATATCCAGTCGTTCAGCTCTTCAAGTGCGGACCGGCTCGGGCGATTCTAATGCCAGACATTTTGTCCATTTGTTTGAAGAGTTTGAGCGTGCTTTCCATCAGTTTATCGACGATGATCTGAAATCCTTGCTTTTAGCCGCAAGCTGGGCAGAATTGCAAAAAGTCCATCATTTGCTGTGCCAGTCAGTGGAGCTGGCGAATGAGAGTGAAGAGAAAAAGCGGGAGCGAAAGGAGTCGCTTGAGCAAAACTGGGAGCAGATTCGAAAGCTTCTGCTTGAGAAATGTTTTGACCATGAAGGAGAGCGGGCGAAGCAGGAGGCGATGGAGCTCCTCCATTATAGCAAGCAGCGGCTTGGGCTGAATTTCCCAGGCATCTTCAAGGAATATTTCCACCCGGGCCGTATCACAAATGAAAAGCAAACACTTATTACCAGCATGAACCTTTTGCTAGATGATATGAAATTGGTGATTACGAATGAATGGCAGGCAGCCTCCCTTCGTTTGGAAATGGCCATCGAGAAGATGATGCGGGAGTCTTATGTCCGGCTTGTGGAATCTGCTCAAGCCATTCAAAAAGATTGGGCATTCAGTGAACCGGATTTTACGATCCAAATGGAATTCTTGCAAGAGCCTCCATTAGAGAATGTGAATGCGAGTGAGTTCAAGGAGGAATTAAGGAAGTTTAAGGGGACGAATGCATTCTTTGAGAAAGATGGACGCAAGCAGATGGAGCAGTCTGTCTATGGCAAGCTGGAACAAAAGATAAATGCTTACTATGCGCAGCAGCAGAGCAGGCTAATGGATTACGCAGAAAAGATGATTCGGACATTAGGCGAGCAATTGACCAAATCCATGCTTGCTGACGGGAATGAGATCGTGATTGGTCTCAAGCAAACATTGGAGGAGCAGGCAAATCCGGCTGTTTATGAGCAGGCGGCCCAACGCCTCGGCTCCATATTGAAAACGGAAAAGGGGGATAAGCCGATTGACGCTTATACGAGATCCTGAATGGCTAATGAACCATCTATCAGATGATCGACTGCGGGTCGTCGATTGCCAATATGACTTGTCAAATGAGGATAAGGGCAGGCAGCGATATGATGAAGAACATATTCCGGCAGCGGTCTTTGCCGATATCGGAAATGACCTTTCCTTAAAAATAGGGGAGCATGGAGGAAGGCATCCAATCCCCTCTAAAGAGGAATTCGTCTGTTTCATGCAAAAGGCTGGCATCGGCCAGGACACAATCATCATTGCCTATGACGGGGGAGAAGGGGCATTTGCGGCCCGTTTCCTCTGGCTGAGCCAGCTTTATGGCTATAAGCAAGTGTATGTCCTGGATGGCGGTTTAAAGGCATGGAAGGAACTGGGGTATCCCTTAACCGCAGATCAACCTGACATAAAACGTTCAGAATATTGTCCCGCAGATAATAAAGATATCCTTTCGTCCTGTGAAGAGGTGAAAGCACTCTCGATGGGAGAAGGGGAAGGGCTGCTGATTGATTCAAGGGAAGAGGGCCGTTTTAAAGGTCTTTATGAACCGATTGATCGTAAATGCGGCCATATACCAAACGCACTTAATTTTGTATGGATGGACAATCTGGAAGAGGGACGTTATCTTGATGGGAATCACCTTACAGCCCGGTTCCAAGAGATTGATCCAGATACGCCTCTTACCGTTTATTGCGGGTCTGGCATCACGGCATGCGTGAATTATATTGCACTTAAGCAGGCCGGGTTTAAAGCAGTCAAGGTATATGCCGGAAGCTTCAGTGATTGGATCTCTTATGATGAAAACCCTGTTGTTAAAGATTAACATCCCCGCTTCTGCCAATTTTTATTTGGGGCAGGCAGAGGGTTCCTATGCTAAAATGAAGC
>CAJGCH010000323.1 GCA_904501845.1 uncultured Bacillaceae bacterium
GGCACATTAGCTTACAATGCCGATATGTTTAAGGCAGCCGGACTCGATAAATATATTGGCGGGGAAAATGAGATTAAAACGTGGTCTTTAGAAGAGTATGAAGAAATCCTTAAGGCATTAAAGAATGATCTGCCAAAAGATCAATATCCAAATGCCTATCCAATGGGCTTATATGCTCTGAATAACCAAGGAGATACATGGAACTTAGCTTATCTAAGAATGTTTGGCAATACCTTTTATGATGAGGATGGAAACATCACACTTGATGACGAAAACGGGGTAAAGGCTGCTGAGTGGATGAAAAAAACATATGATAGCGGCTACACAAACCCTGGAGCTGAATCGGTATCTTCAAATGATGCGAACGCCATGTTCCAGAATCAGCAGCTCGCCATCAGCTTCACAAACTCTGTTTTGGCCAGTAACGCAAAAGCAGACATGGAAAGCGGGAAAACAGCGAAATTTGATATGAGACTTGCCAATATTCCTTCTGAAAATGCCGACCCGCTTACCTTTACGTATGTAACCGGTGCGGCCGTGTTTAACACAGAAGATGAGACAAGAATGAAGGTCAGCAAGGATTTTGTGAAATTCGTTTCATCTGACCCAGAGCTCGTCAAGGCGTCCAAAAACGGGATTCCTGTGAGAGCTTCGGTTGTAGAAGAATTCAAGGATGATAATCCGCTATTCGCGGCTTACGATGAGAATGCCAAGTATATGTTTAACTTTACCGGAAATGTTCCTGGTTACAGTCAATTAAGACAAATTCTTTATCCGGAGCTTCAGGCCCTTTTCACTGGTGAGAAGACTCCTGAGCAAGTGGTGAAGGATTATCAGGAAAAAGGAAATCAAATCATCGAAGAATCGAAATCTAACTCGGTTATCTATCAGAAGTAAGCCTCCAATGCACTATATTACAATCTTAAGCTCAAAACTTGAGCTTAAGATTGTTATAGAAAGGTAAGGGAATACCATGCAGATGAAGAATTCATTGAAGGAAAACATTACTGGTTACCTATTCATTGCCCCACAGCTTTTACTGTTTCTCGTGTTTGTTGTCTATCCCATCATTGAAGGAGTTCGGCTAAGCTTATTTCAGATTAATTACCAGCAAGAGACCTTCATAGGATTTGAAAACTATCAGCGATTATTCGCTGACCCTGTCTTCTTGAAATCAACGCTTAATACAGTCGTTTTTGTTGTCTGCATAGTGGCGTTAACCGTCGTGTTTGCTTTATTTGTAGCCTCGGCCGTCTTTGATAAGAATGCCAAATATGTCTCCTTTATACGAGGCAGCTATTACATACCTGTTATGGTGTCTATGGTGGTAATGAGTATGGTATGGAGCTTTTTGCTTAATCCTGCCAATGGTCTTATCCCATATGCCGCAAGAGAACTGGAAATGGTTTCTGTTAACTTCCTGGGCGATAAAAGCCTCGTGCTGCCTGTCATCATATTTATCACCTTCGCAACTAATGTCGGTCAAGCCATCATTCTTTATATAGCTTCCATGATTGGCGTTCCGAAGGATGTTTTTGAAGCAGCCGAGATTGATGGCGCTAACAGAATGACGATTATCTTTAAGATTCTCATTCCGCTCGTTAAGCCTACGACAATCTATATTATCATCATGAACATCATCGCAGTCTTAAAAATCTTTGTCGTGATCCAGCTATTAACAGGCGGCGGGCCGAACAATGCCTCCACCACACTTATGTACTATTTATATAATAATGCCTTCAAGTACAATCAGCTCGGCATTGCTTCAGCTGTCGGCGTCATTATGTTCTTGATTACATTATTCCTGTCCATACCACAATTAAGAATCATGTTTAAGAAAGATTAGGGGGTGAGAGGCTTGTTTGGAAACAAAAATAAGAACAGGAAGAAAAAAGAAAAGATCGACATCGTGTTCAATGGAATCGTCATTTTCTTTGCCATTCTGAATTTATTTCCGCTTTACTGGCTGCTCACGAGTTCCTTCAAAAACAGCTCAGATGTCGTGAAAATGCCGCCGGATTGGTTCCCAAAGACCATTTCATTTCAAAACTATATAGATGTTTTCAATAACCAGCCAGCGTTTCAATGGGCCTATAACAGTATTTATGTGTCACTGGTTGCAACGGTTGCCTTAGTGGTCGTGAGCAGTCTGGCTGCCTATGCCTTTTCTAAGCTGAAGTTTAAGGGGAAAAATATTATCTTTATCATCTTCATTTCAAGCTTGATGGTGCCAAAGGAGGTCATGATTGTTCCTTTATTCAGGATCATTCAGGATTTTGGCATGGTTAATACATTGAATGGGATGATTTGGCCCAATGTCGCCACTGCTTTTGGCGTATTTATGCTAAAAGGATTTTTCGACTCCATACCAGATTCTCTTCGTGAATCAGCCAAAATGGACGGCGCGAGCGAATTTACCATTTTCTATAAAATTATGCTCCCTATGGTGAAGCCGGGAATTGGCGCCTTGTTTATTCTTAATTTTGTTCAAGTATGGAATGATTATCTATGGCAGCTAGTCGTGGGTCAAAACGAAGAATCTAAGACATTAATGGTCGGTATTGCGACATTGATGCAGGATCTTAATCCTAATTTCGCATACAAGATGGCCGGAGCCACGGTGGCCGCTGTTCCTATGTTAATCATATTTATCCTGTTCCAGAGATACTTCACAAAAGGGATATCGATTGGAGCAGTAAAGGAATAAATGAATAGATGGAGATGGGGAAATGAGCATCAAGAATAAGGTGTTTGAACAACTGGAAGGAAACTTAATCGTATCGTGCCAAGCTCTGCCGGATGAACCGCTTTATAGCCCCTTTATTATGGGAAGAATGGCGAAGGCCGCTCTGCTTGGAGGCGCGAAAGGGATCAGGGCAAATAGTATTGAGGACATTCGGGAGATTAAAAAGACAGTGAATTTGCCCATCATCGGGATTATAAAGGAAGTTTATGAAGGCTCGGATGTCTTTATTACGCCAACGATGAGGGAAGTAGATTTACTCTGTCATGAGAAAGTGGATATTATCGCCCTGGATGCGACCAAGAGGGTTCATCCTGATGGGAAGACCATCTCTCAGGTGTTCCCGCTATACCGGGAGAAATATCCTGATCAGCTGTTTATGGCAGATTGTTCAACAATAGAGGAGGCAGAAGAAGCCTATCATTTAGGGTTTGACTGTCTAGGGAC
>CAJGCH010000324.1 GCA_904501845.1 uncultured Bacillaceae bacterium
ATCATTTGTTATGCCTCTTATATTTATTGAACCTGCTTTTGCAGGAAGATCACTCATTATGCCTTCTAATAATTGATTCAGTTTCATTTGTTGCAACTCCTTAACGCTCAATACCACAGCTGCCTACCCTTATGAGTAACATAGAGTATTAATGGTGATTGTATGTATTCGTATATTTTGTATTTAAATCTTTTTTATGCTAATGCACATTCTATTTACGTGTTTTTCCACCTTTTTTTACAAATGAAACCCTTTGGATAAAATCATGCACTTTTTCATCTTTCCATTGAATCATCAGGGAACAAACCAAATTCATCGATTAAATCACCCAACTGGATTTATTTTCATAGGTATATATGAACGGAATCAATCGAATCTAGAAAGGAAGTCACGCGTGTATGAGTAATCCTAATCAAAGACAGCAATATCCTCCGATTGACACAGCGATCTTTGCTAATTCTGCAAACCTTTCGAAGGAAATGATTACAGATTTATATACCATCACCAACCAAATTGATACAAATCCTCAATTTGCGCGGAGATTGATGGAGCTTGCCCAGCAAGGTCAGAGAGATCAAGTCATTGCTTTGGTCAATAGTTTGCCTCTCACCCATCGGCCTGATGTAACGTTTACTCCAGGAGCGGTTGTCATCAAAATCCTCCCGGCGAACCCATCAAACAATAGCGCATTCTTGGCCTTGACCTTGATTTGGAAGCAATCTTTTTGAAAATGGGCACAAAAAAACAATCGGCTTACGTTTCTGCCGATTGTCTACATACATGACGCGTTATAATTCTTTTCTGAAAGAATAACACCATTTATCATAATTAAATTTATCTTCATAAAACCGATGAGCATCTGTACGAGGCAAAGCCGATTCCATCGCAACATATTTTGCGCCGTTTTCTTTTGCCCATTCATGTATAAAAGCCAAGAGCTTTTCTCCGATACCCTTGGAACGCTTTTCCTTAGTTGTCACTAAATCATGCACAACTACATGACGCTTATTATAGAAGTTCACACGTACGCTTATGCCAATAATCGCAGCCATCTCTTCTCCAAGATGAAAGGCGAATAGTCGATAGCCATCCTTCCTCATCTCATCCATCAATTCAAAATATGAGTGCTTATCCAAATCAGTCCGTAATTGCGTTATGATTGGGTAAGCCTCCTCCCACTGTTCCATCGAAATGAGTTCCATAATTGTTTCAGTCATAATCGTCATGCACTTGCCTCCTAATATATTTCATCAAAAAAATAATCGGTCAAACAAGCTGACACACTCCATATTATACACTGAATGTGAATTTCTGCTAGATTTTTGTCTATTTTTGACTTGTTAGACCGAGAATCCTTTACAATCTTTTTATGTTCTCATTGAGGATTCTTGCTTGATACCTGAAATAGAGAAAGAACAAGGTCCAACTAACAACATAAATAGCAAGAAAGATCAATGTCTGCTTCAAAATGACGGGCAGGGAAATGGGAATCCAACCAATCGTAAAGGCAACAATAAAGAAAAGAATGATAACCGTCAGAAAATGAAGGATGGTTTGCTGAATGAGGTTCCATTTTTCAACCGAAAAATATAAGGGAGTGACGGTAAAAAACCAAGAGCAAATCACCATTCCTATTGCATTTTTCAAAAATATATCTGAATTGATTGTCTCTGCTCCCCACCAAAGAATTCCTATGCTAACTAACAGCACGTGAAGGAACCCCCCAAAAATAACGCCCATGAAGCTTCGGTATACAAAGGTTTTCATTAAGACTTCCTCCTATTCATTTTTAGCGTTTCTTTAATCAATGGGACATAAGTTCTCGAGACATATTCCTTTTTCCCTGATTTAAAATGAACACAGAGAGTGCCATTGAAGGATGCTTCAAAATGACTCATTTCATATAAATTGGCTATTGCCGATTTTGATAGACGGATGAATTTATTGGATGGAAGAATGTCCTCAAGCTCATAAAGCTTTTCCTTTATTACGAAGGAACCCTCCTCTGTCACTGCCGCCACATAGTCCTTCTCCGAATGAAAGAAATGGATGTCAGCAAGATTTAATATATGCTGCATCTCTCCCTTCCTCCCGACCAAAAAAGGTCTATCCTTCTCTCTTACAACATTAATCACTCCTTGGACATCATCATTTAAGTCCGGCGCCTCAATCGTTACTAATGCTTCTTTGAATTCGCTGCCTATCTTTAAGACCAGTCTTAAACCCATAACACCCCTCCTGTTAACTCTCCCATTTTCCTCTATCTATTCCAATCGTATGTTAAATCCTTTTTAAAGTCAGCCTTCTTCCTTTGACTTGCAGAAAATTCGTAACATCCTGCGAAAAAGAACCGGTCACCTGCATGATAGCGACTTATTCCCTTCCCTTTGCACTAAATTGTTCTTCAAAAGGCATAAGCAAAAAGAGTAAATATGTGATAATACCCATTACTTTTCTCACACTCTTTAGACACCCTGCTATCAAAAGATGATTCTTCCAACACTGTCTTGGTTTCTGAGTATTTTGTAGTATATGGATGAAATGGTAAAAAATAAAAGGAGCGTGTCTTATGCCAACGTTTGTCAAGAAACGTGTTTTTGTTCCAGGATTACTCTTTTTTCTCATCTTTTCTCTTCTGATTCCGACTGGAGTCTCCAATGCCACAGGTCCTATTTCCGTTGCGGACGCCATTGCCAATAATTCGGGTGATGCAACCGTAAGCGGCTACATTGTTGCTCATACAACAGGTAATAACAGCTATGATTTTGAAGCCCCTTTTGGCAATGACCATAACATCGCCTTGGCTGATTCCCCAAATGAACGGGATAAGGCGAAGCTGCTGCCTGTTCAGCTTCCAGCAAGCTTTCGCTCTGAGTTCGGCCTTCAAACCAATCCGGATGTCATCGGCAGCAAGGTGCAAGTTACTGGAAGCCTTGAATCTTATTTCACTGTCCCTGGATTAAAAAGCCCAACCGATATCTCTTTGATTGATGGCGAAGATCCAACACCAAAAGCGGCTGCACCTGTGAGTTCAGTCGCTCCTGGAGCCGTCACTTCGGGGACTCAAATCAGCCTGACAACAGAAACAGAGAACGGCGCGATTTATTATACAACCGATGGCTCTGTTCCTACCGAAAATAGCACCCGTTACACAGAGCCTATCGAG
>CAJGCH010000325.1 GCA_904501845.1 uncultured Bacillaceae bacterium
AATTGCCGCCGTAGCCGGCACGCCTCCAAAGAACGGAATGATCATATTCCCGATTCCCTGAGCCACCAATTCCCTGTCTCCGTTCATTTTCTCGCCAGTCATTCGGCCGGCAGAGGCACCGCATAACAGACTTTCAATCATACCAAGCGCCGCGATGCTGATAGCAGGCCAAAGAAGGCCTTCCATCTTTGCAAGTGACAGGTCACCAAACGCAAGCCTGTTTTCCGGGAACAAGGTTTTCGGGATATCTCCGACGACATCCACAGGCAATTTCAGCACCATATTTAAACATAAAACAACCAATAGAGCCGCTAAGGAAGAAGGAATAATAGCATTCCAGTTTTTAGGCCAAAAAATCATGATAAGGACAGTCAAAACCCCGATGGCGACTGTCGCCCAATCAGGATGGAAACCAAGCTCAAAGTAAGACATGACTTTCTCGATGGCTGATTCCCCGGCAGATTGAACTCCAAAGAAATTATCAACCTGGCCAAGCGCGATAATAATCGCGATTCCAGATGTAAAGCCTGTAATTACAGGCATAGGAATAATGGATACAACGCGGCCAAATTTGAGGATACCTGCAAGAACAAGAATGATTCCAGCAAGTAAACAAGCGATAAAGACGCCTTCAAGACCATACTGTGCCGTAATGGCAATCAAAATCGCAGACATGGCACCTGTCGGACCTGAGATTTGATAAGATGCACCTGAGAGCATGCTAATAATCAGACCAGCAAGAATGGCTGTGATCAGTCCAGCCGCCGCATCTGCCCCGCTGCTAACCCCAAATGCTAAAGACAATGGAAGAGCAACTGCTGTCACTGTAATCCCTGCCATCAAATCTCGTCGCAGCTTCGCTGTTCCATACCCTGCAAATTCGTTTTGCAAATCTTGAACATATTGTCTAAGCATAGCTAATCTTCTTTCTATAATGGAATGTATAATTTTTTTGCTTTACCATTATACAGACTTTAGACCTATTTTTCTAGAACACACGCAATCCATTTTATTACAAGAACACTACAGATTCATGTCCCTTCTCAAATATCCTCTCAGGGTTATCGTAAAGAGAGCTGCCATAATGGTTATGGCAATTCCGATAAAACGGCCGTCAAATCCCTCTCCATTTATAAGCTGGTGAGCATCAATATAAGCAAATGGTGTAAAGTACTGCAGAAAATCCAGTCTTGAATATAGCGAGCCCAAGACTGAGGCAATGTATAAAATGAGCAGCACACCAGCCGATAGACTCATCGTCATTTTTGGCTCACGGCAAACCGCGGCAATGGCAGTGCCGATTAGCAAGAAAATGGACTGAACCAAGAAAAGCCCAATCATCAGGAAGGCGATCTCCATACCCTTTCCTTCTTCATAAAATGAAATCCCTATGAATGTGGATATCCACGCAACTGCATTGATTATCAACAATTGGATTAATCCTGCCACTAGCTTAAAAAGGATAATTCTTTCCCTTGAGATTGGTTTAGCCAATAAGAATTCAGCCGTCTTATCCCTTTCCTCCTTTACAATGGTGGAGGAGCCCAGCATTACCGCATGAACAGCGCATAGAATGACAAGATAAGCAAAAAAGACTGTATAATAACCAAGAATATCGGTAATATCCAGTTGATCCATGTTCAATATGACCTGTAAAGATTCTGGCATTGCCTCTATTATAGAGCCAATTGCATTCCCGCTCTTTTGGAAACCATCATATTCAACTATCCCATCTCCAACAATGAACAAGATGCCAAGGCTCCAGAAAAATAAACTTTTCAGAGATGATTTTAACTCTCTTTGAATCATGTACATGCATTATTCCCCCTTATACCTTAACATCCTTATGAGAAAATGCCGCAAACACCAAGAAGCCTCCACCAATAATGAGAGCTGCTAAAAGCCAGATATACTTCCACTCATAAGTCGAGTGTTCCATAATATACCCCATATCAAAGTACTGGAACGGGGTTACATACCGAAGACCTTTCGTCTGAGTAAAGGAGGTTAACATATTCAGAACATAGAGACTAAAAACCGTACTGATCGATATAATGACTGGAGACTTGATTCCTTGGAAAAATACTGCCAAGATTAGCCCAGCCATTAAAAACAACAATTGAATCCATAAAGCAGCACCGGATAATAAGAGCAGAATGCCGAAATCGACCTTATGAATAGCAAGCAGAGGGGAGAGCAAACAGATGGCAGCTGTGTAGACGATATTCGTAAAAATAAGACACGTCAGCGCAGCCAATAGCTTACTCGACAATAGTTGATAACGCCTCACTGGCTTACTAAGCAGGAACTCTGCTGTCCTTCCGTTGATTTCCCGATTCAACAGACCAATTCCAATATTCATCGCTTGTATGGCAAACCCAAGTAAAATAAACGTAAAAATATAGGCATAATAGCTAAGATATGAAGAAACCATTGTGCTATCAATATCTAAAGCAAGTAAAACCCCTTCTGGATAGCTCCGTAATATTCTCGTAAACTCCTCTGCTTCATCATAAAAGGAAGGATAAAAGGATAAGAAAAGGGCAGCTAAAAACACAAGTGAAATAACCCAAACCAACATTGAGCTTCTGTACACTTTTAACTCCTGACTATATATGTTCATTACCCTTCTCCCCTTTCTGGTAATAGTGAAGGAAGATGTCCTCAAGGTCTGGTTCATTAATCCAAATATTGCGCAAATCGCATGATGAAAGAACCTTAATAAACGAATTGATATCTCCCCTATAACAAAGGTCAGCTTTTGCCCCATCCCAAGTTAAATTGGAGACACCATCAATCATCAAGATTTTCTCATCTACAGGCTGATTAAATTCCAAACGGATAATCTTATGCTTCTTTTCCTGAAGTGCCTTAATATGTTCAACGGCGGCGATTTTGCCTTCTTTAATAATCGCTACCCGACTGCACAGCCGCTCTACCTCGCTTAATATATGGGAGGATAATAGAATGGTTGCTCCATTACGGTTTTCCTCCTTGAGTAACTGGAAGAATATTTGCTGCATTAATGGGTCGAGCCCGCTTGTCGGCTCATCCAAAATAATGAGCTTCGGTTCATGCAAGAGCGCTTGGACTATTCCTACCTTCTTCCTGTTGCCGAAGGAAAGATCATTAATTCGCTTCGACAAGTCAAGCTGCATGATA
>CAJGCH010000326.1 GCA_904501845.1 uncultured Bacillaceae bacterium
ATGAAGATGCCGGTATGCTCTACGCAAATGCTGTCGGCGATATTTCTTCGCGCTTCTTTGATAAGGAGGGGCAAATCTGCAGCAAAAGCCTGAATGAGCGCACATTAGGAATCGAACTCGATGAATTAAAGGAAAAGGACTACTCGATTTTGGTTGCCGGGGGTTCCCGCAAAATTGACTCCATTCATGCTGCACTTAAAGGCGGGTATGCGAATGTCCTTGTAACCGATCAATATACGGCCCGGTTTATTTTGGATAAATGATTGAAGAGAAGCGGAATGATTGTTCCGCTTCTTTTTTACTGAAATCTCACTCTTTCCAAAGGGTATGAAAGGTGGATAAAGGGTGGGAATCGTCAGAGAAAGTCCACCCAAATCCCATGCAAAGGGGGTAAAGGGTGGGAAAAGAGTGGGAATCGTCAGAGAAAGTCCACCCAAACCCCATGCAAAGGGGGTAAAGGGTGGGCAAAAGGCGGGAATCGTCAGAGAAAGCCCACCCAACTCCCATGCAAAGGGGCAAAGGGTGGTCATTATTCAAAGTAAGCCCGCCACCCGATTCCTTAAAAAAGAGTAATTTGTTTTACCTTTGGAAACAATATCTTTGATATTCACACAATAGAAGAGATTTGTATGAATACCCAATGTTTCCTTTCGTTTTATTGGGGAATAGAAATAAGTTGAACACAGATTTACCATAAGTTTTACATATGTTCACATCTGTTTATTACAATTGTTCAATTTTTGTGTTATAGTAGTTTTGTAAGTGCTTACCAATTGTTGTGAGTTTCAGGAACTTCATAAAAATGGGGTGTTTAATCATGAGAATGGTCGATGTTATTGAGAAGAAGCGTAATGGACATGAATTGGACAAGAAAGAGCTTCAATTTGTGATTGAAGGATTTACGGATGGCAGTATTCCGGATTATCAAATGTCAGCCTTTGCGATGGCTGTTTATTTTCAAGGGATGACGCAAGAGGAGCGCGTGATTTTAACGCAATTGATGGTTGAATCAGGCGATCAGATTGATTTGTCTGCGATAGAGGGCATTAAGGTGGACAAGCATAGCACTGGCGGGGTTGGCGATACGACAACATTAGTACTCGCGCCGCTTGTAGCAGCGCTTGATGTGCCGGTTGCGAAAATGTCTGGCCGCGGGCTTGGTCATACGGGTGGTACCATTGATAAGCTTGAGGCGGTTCCAGGATTCCATGTGGAGATCTCCAATCAAGAGTTCATTGATTTAGTGAATAAAAATAAGATTGCCGTCATTGGGCAAAGCGGAAATCTCACACCAGCGGATAAGAAGCTATATGCTCTGCGTGATGTAACGGCGACAGTGGATTCCATTCCGTTGATTGCGAGTTCCATCATGAGCAAGAAGATTGCCGCTGGGGCAGATGCGATTGTCCTTGATGTTAAAACAGGCGATGGAGCATTCATGAAGAACTTGGATGATGCGAAGGAATTGGCGAAAGCGATGGTCGATATCGGTAATGGTGTTGGCCGTAAAACGAAGGCCATTATTTCCGATATGAGCCAGCCGCTTGGACTTGCTGTCGGGAATGCGCTTGAGATCAAGGAAGCCATTGACACCCTTTCTGGAAATGGTCCGGAAGATCTTAATGAGCTTTGCTTGACACTTGGAAGCCATATGATCGTTCTTGCAGGTAAAGCGGAAACGATTGAAGAAGCACGCCAAAAGCTTGAAGAAGTGATGAAGAATGGCCGAGCACTGGAAGTGTTCAAAACATTCCTGGCTTCACAGGGCGGGGACGCAAGTGTTGTAGATAATCCAGAAAAACTGCCGCAGGCGAAATACCTGATTGAGGTGCCGGCGAAGGAATCTGGATTTGTAGCGAAGATTGCGGCTGAGGAGATCGGTGTTGCCGCTATGCTTCTTGGTGCTGGCAGAGCGACGAAGGAATCTGAAATTGATTTGGCTGTCGGTCTAGTTCTCAACAAGAAAGTTGGGGATGAGGTAGCAAAAGGTGAATCAATCGTTACGATTCATGCGAACGCAGAGAATGTTGAGAAGGTCATGAACATGATTTATGACGCTTATGAAATCAGCGGAGAAAAAACAGAAGCTCCGACATTGATTTATACAGAAATTCATTAATTCATTTTTAGGAAAGCGGGTATGAAATGATGACTGAAAAGTTAACAAGTTTAATCGATCACACTCTTTTAAAGGCTGACGCGAGAGAGGAGCAAGTGGTAAAGCTTGCTGAGGAAGCAAAGGAATATAAATTTGCCTCTGTTTGTGTCAATCCTACTTGGGTGAAAAAATGCGCTGAGTTGCTGGCTGATACACCAGAAGTGAAGGTGTGTACGGTTATTGGGTTCCCTCTTGGGGCAAATACACCGGAAGTGAAAGCATTCGAAACAAAGAATGCCATTGAAAATGGTGCTGATGAGGTAGACATGGTCATCAATATCGGCGCGATGAAAGACGGCCGCTACAATGAGGTTGAGGAAGATATCAAAGCCGTTGTTGAAGCTGCTAAAGGCAAAGCGCTTGTCAAAGTAATCATCGAGACATGCCTATTAACGAAAGAAGAGATAGAGAAAGCTTGCCAATTGGCTGTATCTGCGGGAACTGATTTCGTGAAAACGTCTACTGGTTTCTCAACAGGCGGAGCGACTGTAGAAGACATCGCCCTTATGAGAAAAACAGTAGGTCCAGAAATCGGTGTGAAAGCATCTGGCGGTGTTCGCAGCCTAGAGGACGCAAAAGCAATGGTTGAAGCAGGAGCTACGAGAATCGGAGCGAGCTCTGGTGTGTCCATTGCCAAAGGGGAAACAGCAAGCACAGACTATTAATGGGGAATAAACAAGCTCATTTTCGCAAAAGCTATAATGGGCAGATGTAATTATCCAGCCCCGTCTCTTCTTAGAGAACGGGGCTGTTTTATGGTTATGAACTGGGTAATTTTGGGAGAACATCTTAGCGGAGGTAAACATGAAATATCTCATATCAATCATCGGGATTTTAATTGTACTAGGGTTAGCTTATATCGTCAGTAATAACCGGAAGGACATTAAGTTCAAATACATTGGCATCATGATTGTGCTGCAAATTCTGTTGACGCTATTGCTGCTCAACACGAAA
>CAJGCH010000327.1 GCA_904501845.1 uncultured Bacillaceae bacterium
TAAATCTCCCTCTTCTCCATATCTTTAAGCAGCTTTTCTGGGTCTTTAATTAAATTCTTCCCTGCTCCCGCATAAGGCTTTGACTTATCCGGCAGATACGTCAAATCCCCGAGGTCATCCTTTATATCAATGACCATGGCATTCAATTCGGTCCTCTCAATTAATTGAACGAGCTCTTGATATTTGCTTCCCCCGGCAGAATTCCCCGTTACAAATATCCCTCGAACCGCATCAGGATAGGTAAAGGAATAGTTTCCTCCCGGAAAACGATTCATATCAGCAGGTAATTCTTTTTTCTCGATACTTATTTTCTGTTCACTATGTAATTTCACCTGTTTTCCTTCAGCATTCGCCTCTATACTCCATGCAGAAAAAGCGATCAGGTTCAGCAATACCATAAGTTTTACCACTTTCATTCGTCCATCCACTCCTCTCTTTCCCATTTACCTCCATCTATTATACACTATTCTCCAATTTACACAGAAATATGTACTTTTTTAGAAGATTCTTTTGCAGGCTGCTATCCAGTTTTATATATTAAGAGTTTCCGATAGTCTTACCTAAATTATACCCAATTTTAATCATTGAATAGACTTTCATCCACTAGGCTGGGAGCCTCTTTTTCTCTCAGGATTTTATAGCAGCCTTCACCACATGAATAGACCTAAATGTTATTTGATCACAATAAAAGACCATCCACAGCAGGATGGTCTCCTCATATACTTATTTAGTGTATTTCATCTTATATTCCTCAAATTCCTTTTTGGAGCATAAAACATGATGTCCCGGAGCGATTTCACGCATTTCAACCTCTTCGTTATCACCATAATTATGAACCTCAGGATTATAAGGTTTTCTGCGGCGAGTTCTTTCACTGTCAGGGTCTGGCAGTGGAATGGCAGATAATAAGGATTGGGTGTACGGATGCATAGGATTCTTGTATAAATCCTCACTATCCGCTAATTCGACCAGCTTCCCATAGTACATAACACCAATGCGGTCACTGATATATTTAACCATTGATAAATCATGGGCGATGAACAAATAGGTTAATCCTTTTTCTTTTTGCAGATTCTTTAGCAGGTTGACAACCTGCGCTTGGATAGACACATCGAGCGCGGAAATTGGCTCGTCAGCAATAATGAACTCAGGCTCTACAGCCAAGGCTCTAGCGATACCAATCCGTTGTCTCTGTCCGCCGGAGAATTCATGCGGATAACGATTCGCATGATCGCGGTTTAAACCAACCGTTTCCAATAATTCATAAACGCGTTTCATACGCTCTTCTTTGGACTTCGCAAGACCGTGAATATCAATCCCTTCCGCAATGATGTCAGCAACGGTCATACGCGGATTAAGTGAGGCATAAGGATCTTGGAAGATCATCTGCATCCCGCGGTTGAATTCTTTTAACTCTTTACGGTTTTTCTTGCCATGAACTTCTTTCCCCTTAAAACGAACCTCACCATCGGTCAGATCATATAAGCGGATGATGGAACGGCCGGTTGTGGATTTACCGCAGCCAGACTCCCCAACAAGTCCAAGTGTTTCTCCTTTGTAAATATCAAATGTAACACCGTCAATGGCTTTAACCATATTGGGCTTGTCAACATTAAAATATTGTTTAAGACCTTTAACCTCAATGATTTTTTCTTTTGTAGCCATATTAGTTAACCCCTCCTACTTCTACCGGTTTATCAAAATTGGAGGCCATATGACGTACACGTGCTTGAACAGCTTCCGGCGGTGTTACTTTTGGTGCATCCGGATGAAGCAGCCAAGACTTCACAAAGTGTGTCTCTGACACTTGATAATATGGCGGCTCTTTCACAAAATCAATTTCCATTGCATATTCATTACGAGGCGCGAACGGGCAGCCCTTAGGAGGATTGATTAAATCCGGAGGTGTTCCCGGTATCGCGATGAGCTCCGTATCCCCGTCATTGTCAAGGCTTGGCATAGAGGATAATAAGCCCCATGTATATGGATGACGAGGATCATAGAATACCTCATCAACTGTACCTGTTTCAACGATTTGCCCGCCATACATAACAGCCACACGATCAGCGACGTTAGCCACGACTCCTAAGTCATGTGTGATGAAAATGATGGATGTATCAATTTTATTTTGTAAATCCTTCATTAATTCAAGAATTTGCGCTTGGATTGTTACATCAAGCGCTGTTGTAGGCTCATCGGCAATCAGGATCTTCGGATTACAGGAGAGAGCAATGGCAACAACCACACGCTGTCTCATTCCGCCTGAGAATTGATGCGGATATTGATTCATCCGAATCTCAGGCTGTGCAATTCCTACTAGTCTCAAAAGTTCGATTGCGCGTTCACGTGCAGCCGACTTACTGAAATTCTGATGCTTGATAAGTCCCTCCATGATTTGCTTGCCGACTTTCATAGTCGGGTTCAAGGAAGTCATAGGGTCTTGGAAAATCATTGAGATTTCCTTACCGCGCACCTTCTGCATTTCTTTCTCGCTTAATTTCGCAATATCACGGCCTCCAAAGAGGATATGACCTTCTTTAATATAGCCAGCTGGTTTAGGCAATAAGCTCATTAAAGCTTTAGTCGTAACCGATTTACCGGAACCAGATTCACCGACAATCGCTAATGTTTCGCCTTTAAAAAGGTCAAAGCTGACACCGCGTACAGCCTTTACTTCCCCACCATAGGTATTGAAGGAGACATGTAAATCTTTCACTTCTAGCAATTTATCCATTATTATTCTCCTCCCCTATTATTTTCTCATTTTTGGATCTAGCGCATCGCGCAATCCATCTGCTAATAAGTTAAAGCTCAAAATCAAGACGCTGATTGTAAGAGCAGGAATAATCAATAAATACGGGAATGAACGCAAGTATCTGAACCCTTCATTCACCAAGGAACCCAATGAGGCTTCAGGCGCAGCAATCCCTAATCCAATAAAGCTTAGGAATGCCTCTGTAAAGATTGCCCCTGGAATGGTAAACATAGATGTAACAATAATCGGACCTAATGTATTAGGTAATAAATGTCTAAAGATAAGACTTGTGTTGGTAGCACCCAAGGTTTTGGACGCGAGCACATATTCCTGATCACGAAGCTTCAAGA
>CAJGCH010000328.1 GCA_904501845.1 uncultured Bacillaceae bacterium
ATCCATCCGCTACCGTTAATGTGATTGAGGCATTATCGGGACCGATGCCAAGTATCGTCATAGCCGACCTGTTTGGCGTACCTGTCGAAGACCAGCAGCAGTTTAAGGAATGGGTCGATATCCTCTTCCAGCCATATGACAAGGAACGTATAGAAGATATCGAGGGCCAAAAGCAGAAAGCTGCGCTTGAATATTACCAGTACTTGTACCCGATTGTTGTCCAGAAACGCCAGCAGCCATCCGATGACATCATTTCCGATTTAATCAGGGCCGAGGTCGACGGTGACAGGCTCACTGATGAAGAAATCGTGCAGGGAACGATGCTGCTATTAGGGGCCGGCGTTGAAACGACAAGCCATGCAATTGCGAATATGTTCTACTCCCTGTTGTATGACGATCCATCCTTGTATGAGGAATTACACGGAGATCCAACACTCTCTGCAAAAGCCGTTGAGGAAATGCTCCGCTTCCGCTTTCATATGTCAAGGAGGGACCGAACCGTCAAGCAGGATAATGACCTGCTCGGTGTCCCATTGAAAAAGGGCGATGTCGTGGTGACATGGATGAGCGCATCCAACATGGACAGCGATATGTTCGAGGACCCATTCACCCTGAATATTCATCGAAAGAACAATCGAAAGCATCTCACATTCGGCAATGGTCCTCATTTTTGTTTAGGGGCTCCTCTCGCTCGCTTGGAGATGAAAATCCTCTTAGAAGCCTTCCTCCACAAGTTTATTCGGATTGAAAAAGTAGCAGGGTTTGAACTTGAACACAATCTCACTCCATCTGCCACAGGGCAATCCTTGACTTACCTGCCGATGAAGGTCCATTGCTAAAAACAAAGGGACATCAGCATGTATGCTGATGTCCTTGTTATGACCGAACCCTCGCTTCCACGAACATCTTCCCTTGAAGATAGGCTAACTTCTCTGCCATGACCTCAGGCGGCTCCTTGAAGTCTTCCATCGCCCAATAAAGGAAGAAGCCGAGAGTTCCATAGGTTGAGAAGTAGTTTAGAGCTGGAATTTCGACCTCTGATTTTCCCTTTAACTCAAGCTCTGTTCCGGAAACTTTCACAAGGCTTTCGCAAAATTGATTCTGTGAGCCTGGAAGCACCTCTCCTTTCAGAATCAAGGAGAAAATGAATTGATTTTCATAAATAAACTCAAAGATTGGAAGATGCCTGCCGACATCATTTGCCGCAAAGCTCTTTCGGTCTTGGAAGCCTTTTCTAAAGCTATCGACAAAACCATCCAAGTAATCATCCACAATGGCAGAAAGCAAAGCCTGTAAGTCCTTATAATGTGAGTAAAAAGTCACCCGATTACAGCCTGCAAATTGAGCCACCTCTGTAATAGTTAAATCTAGCAAATCCTTTTCCTTTAATAAAGCTAACAAAGCCCTCTTAAGATTCCTCTTCGTCCGTACTGCACGACGATCCTCATTGACAGCCATCTTCTCCCCTCCTTATTCCCTGGAAAAAAATATCGATATATGTATGTATTATTTATTATGACATCAATCCTATTATTGGACAATCACCCTACTTATCTGTTAATTTACAAGTGTAAAGTATTTTTGAAATTATTAGGGATAAACATAAGGGGGAACTATCATGAAACGATTAGAGGGAAAAGTGGCGATTATTACGGGTGCTGCTCAAGGCATGGGTGCTTCACATGCTCGTAAATTTATTGAAGAAGGCGCAAAGGTCGTTCTAACAGACTTAAATAAAGAAAAAGGTGACGCCCTTTCAGCTGAACTAGGTGAAAACGCTTTATTTGTCAGCCAAAATGTCACAAGTGCTGAAGATTGGGCAAAGGTCGTCCTCGAGGCTGAGAAAGCTTTCGGCAAAGTGGATGTATTGGTCAATAATGCCGGTATCACGATGGCGAAGTCCATTCTGCAAATGACAGAGGAAGAGTATCGCCGCATTGTCGAGATTAACCAAATATCTGTTTTCCTTGGTATGAAAACGGTCGTACCTGCCATGCAAAAAGCCGGCGGAGGCTCCATTGTCAATATCTCTTCCATGAACGGTCTTGTAGCAGGAGCAATCGGCTATACCGATACGAAATTCGCCGTGCGCGGCATGACGAAAGCAGCTGCCATTGAATGCGCCAATTATGGCATTCGCGTCAACTCCGTCCACCCTGGCGTTATCGCAACACCAATGGTTGTCCAAGAGGATACAAAAGCAGCTGTAGAAGCATTCTCTAAACAGATTCCGCTTAAACGCGTTGCTGAACCAGAAGAGGTTTCTAACTTAGTCTTATACTTGGCATCTGATGAATCTTCTTACTCTACAGGAGCTGAATTCGTCATTGATGGCGGAATGACCGCAATGTAATACGGGAGTACGGGGACTCATACATCATTCCCCTTCCATTTGCCAGCTGCTCCGAAGCCTGTCCTATATGGCTTCGGGGCAGCTTTTTTGATTTTTATGCATGTATCCAGCAAAGTTGGCAGCTATTGTAAGCTGTAATTGTTCTGGCAATCTCCAATTATAGGGGCATGGCACAGTCAAAGAACTGATTTACTTTACTCCCATTACTTCTCCATACTCCATTCAATCTCATCACTTGAACGAACATCCGCAAACCATCGCAGAACCCGATTATGATGATGAATGATGGCCTTAGCTGTCAGATCATCAGAATCCCAAGTGCTATGAGCATCTGCAACGAGCGTGACCTTATACCCCTTACTAAATGCTCTTCTGCATGTTGTATCAACACAAACTTCTGTTTGAATCCCCGTAATGAATACATGCTCAATCTCTTTCTTTTTTAATTCTGCTTCCAATGTCGTATGTAAAAATGAATCCGGGCTCTTCTTTTGAATGACACCATCTTGATTATAGGGCTTGATTTCAGGATGAATTCCCCACCCCTCTTTACCAAATTCTAATGGCCGGCAGGCTCGTTATGCTGAATATAGAAGATTGGCATCTGATTTATTCGTGCTTGATGAATGATCTTATCTAATTTCTTTAACAGTTCCTTTCATTGATAAATAGCATCCCCTTCCTGGAACATGCCATTTTGAACATCAATAACCAAAAGGTC
>CAJGCH010000329.1 GCA_904501845.1 uncultured Bacillaceae bacterium
GCAGGCCAATCAGGGCAGCTGGGATTGTCCCGATAACCAGGTAAAGGATGAAATAGAAATCCTTTTTCATCTTGTCCGTTTTTTGGGATGAGAAGAGGAAGCCCCATCCGTTCTTAATGATCCGGGCTAAATCCTGTCTATAAATGATTAAGACGGCGATTAAAGAAGCGAAGTTCACGAATAGCTCAAAGCTGAGCCCGGGTATCTCCATATTGAAAAAGTGCTGGAAGATAACCAAATGTCCGCTTGAGGATACGGGGATTGGTTCGGTAATCCCTTGAAGCAATCCTAGGAAGACATATTTAATGATTTCGATTAAATCCACGATTATACACTCCTCGAACAAAAAATAGCATGTTATCATCATATCATAATCTGACCAATGGCCCACGAACCACAGGCATGTATTATTTACCAGCAATGAATAACATAAAAAAGGATGCTGCCACTTTTGTGAGAGCATCCTTTAATCGTTTATAATACTTTGTTTAAGAAATCCTGCGTCCGTTCATTTTGCGGGTTGGAGAAGATCTCCGTTGGTGTTCCCTTTTCCACGACATAGCCGCCGTCCATGAAGATTACTTGATCTGCAACCTCTCGTGCAAAGCCCATCTCATGTGTCACGATGACCATTGTCATGCCGTCTTGAGCCAATTGCTTGATAACATTCAATACCTCTCCGACCATCTCTGGGTCAAGGGCGCTTGTCGGCTCATCAAAGAGCATGATATCCGGGTTCATCGCAAGAGCGCGTGCAATCGCAACACGCTGTTTTTGACCCCCGGATAATTGTGCCGGCTGGGCATTTGCCTTATCGGCAAGGCCTACTTGGGCAAGCAATTCTTGTGCCTTCTTTTCAGCTTCTTCTTTCGTAGCTTTCTTCAGCTGAACAGGTGCCAGCGTGATATTATCAAGCACGGTCATATGAGGGAAGAGGTTGAAATGCTGGAATACCATACCGATATTTTCGCGAACCTTGTTGATGTCTGTTTTCTTATCCGTGATGATGATATCATCCACTTCAACTTCACCTTCATTGACATCTTCAAGTAAGTTCAAGCAGCGGAGCAGGGTGCTTTTTCCGGAACCGGAAGGGCCGATCAAACAGATGACTTCGCCTTCTTTTACTTCAAGGCTGATATCTTTAAGCACCTCTAGCTGTCCGTATGATTTTTTTAATCCTCTAACTTTAAGCTTTCCCATTTTGGATCTTCCTTTCCATACGGTTCGATACTTTTGTCAGAATCATAATGATGATAAAGTACATAACGCCAACGATGAGCCACATTTGGAAGGATTCCAGGTTACGCGCAATAATGATTTTACCGCTTTGCGTCAACTCATTGATGCCGATAATTGAAAGGATGGATGTATCCTTTAGGGTAATGATGAATTGGTTAATGATTGATGGAATCATTAGACGGATGGCTTGAGGAAGGATAACCTTTGCCATTGCTGTTTTGTATGGAAGTCCGAGGCTTCGGGCTGCTTCCATTTGTCCTTTATCGACAGACTCAATGCCGCCGCGGACAATCTCAGCCATATAGGCACCAGCATTCAAGCTTAATGTGATAATACCTGCTGTCACTGCCGAAATACGGAAGTCAAGGGCAGCCGGCAATCCGAAGTAGATGAAGAATGCTTGTACAATCAATGGCGTACCGCGGAATATATCCACATAAATCGTCCCAATTGCTCGAAGGACAGCGTTATGGGACACACGGCATAAACCAAATAATATCCCCAAAATAGAGGCAATAACAAGTGACACAACTGTTAAAAGCAAGGTCATTTGCAAGCCCTTCATGAGGCTTGGGAAGCTTTCTTTCACTAAGCCAAAGAAGCCATTTTCAGTATCCGTGCTTTTCTTAGCTTCTAGGTATTTATCAAGTATCTCTTGGTATTCGCCTGACTCTTCAAGATTAGCTAGTCCATCATTGAACATCTCAAGGAGCTCGGCATTCTCGCCTTTAGCTACCGCAAATCCATAGGACCCGCCAACTTCTTTTTCAGTGACAATCTGAAGGCCATTGCCTTGAGCTACACCATAAGCCAATACTGGGTAGTCATCGAAGACGGCTTGAGAGTTCCCGGTTTTGACATCATCATACATATTGGCGGAATCATCAAATGTGACAATCTTAAAGCCGTACTCATCCTGGATGCTTTGAGCAAAGCTCGCACCTTCAGTACCTGTTTTAACCGCCACTTTCTTGCCGTTTAGGTCTTCATAAGAAGTAATGTCCTCATTGTCCTCGGCAACCGCCATCACAACGCCGGATTCGAAATAAGGATCAGAGAAATCGAATTTACGTTCACGCTCATCGGTAATGCTCATGCCGGCAATTACGCCATCCACTTGTTTTGATTCAAGGGCTTGTACAGCTGCATTGAATCCAAGTGGTTTGATTTCAACATTAAATCCTTGGTTCTCCGCTATTGCATTTAATAAATCAATATCAATGCCGACAAATTCGCCATTTGTATCTTGGAACTCAAAGGGTGCGAATGTGATATCTGTTGCAATGGAATAGGTTTTCCCCTCAGCAGTAGTGAGGTTTGGGAAAACGAATGAAGCAACCGAGATAACAGCTATCGCCAAAGATAACATTAACTTGGAAAATTTCTTCATATTGGAGCCTCCTTTAAAAATTCATTAAGAAACCCTCTTTATATAGACACATTCTCGATTAGAAAAAGTGATTGAGGAATAAAGCAAAAAAAGCATGTCTTTATGAGTATATAAAAAATTTCTATCCCTTTGCAATGAATAAATTTCCAATTCCAAATTATAGGAGTATAATTTTATGTTCTCCTTTATTGGCATTTATTCGGCTGCTAGTAGCTCAGAAAGGTTGATAGGCCATACTTAGAATGCGCAAGTGAAAGGTATTTTATGTTACATGGAAGGGGTAAATATGTAGTTGATTGCGGAAAATTCTGAATCCATACAAATAGGAAAGAGTGCCCCTTAGCAGCAAACAAGAAGAGACCAGGAAGATATCCGCCTGATCTCTTACATTCATTTATATTATTTCAAGTTATTTATTTCAATGGTATTTACCGGTA
>CAJGCH010000330.1 GCA_904501845.1 uncultured Bacillaceae bacterium
AAGATGATTCTGTAAACGGAATCATCTTTTTTAGCGTTGAATGCGTACTTGGGTGTTATGAGAAAGCCCATCCTTTCTCCAGGCAACTGGGCTGAAGGGTGGACAAAGGGTGGACAAAGTGTGGGCATCGTCAGAGAAAGCCCATCCTTTCCCCAGGCAACAGGGGTGAAGGGTGGACAAAGGGTGGACATCGTCAGAGAAAGCCCACCTTTATCCCAGGCAACAGGGCCACAGTGTGGTCAAAAGGTGGGCATTTGCCAAAGAAGAACCGCCAACTTCTCCATACGCAGCCTACACAACAAAACAAACCCATTCCCGAACAACTTCGGTCTTTCACCCGCCATTCCTGCATAAAATTAGGATGGGGAGATGGGGGTGTTTCGATTGAAGGATTATGTATTCCATCGGGATTTAACGAAAACGTACCCAATCATCACGCATGGCAAGGGTGTTTATCTTTATGAGGAAGACGGGAAGCGGTATTTGGATGGATGCTCGGGTGCGGTTGCTGCTAATTTAGGGCATGGCGATAAGAGGATAGCAGAGGCAATGGCCTTGCAGGCAGAGAAGGCGGCTTTTGTTCATACGATGCGATTTGAGACGGCTGTCTTACATAAGTTGGCGGAGAAAATTGGTAAGCTGTCCCCAAAAGCATTGAATAAAGTGTATTTCACATGCGGCGGGTCAGAAGCGAATGAAAGTGCGATTAAGCTTTCAAGGCAGTATTTTCGAAATCGGGGTGAGCCGGAAAAGCAGGTTGTGATTGGGCGGTGGCAATCCTATCATGGCAATACGATAGGCTCTTTATCAGCAGGAGGGGATATCAAGCGAAGGCAGCCGTATAACGGATATTTGCTGCCTTTTCAGCATGTGGCGGCCCCCCACTGTCTTCACTGCCCTTTTAATAGGAAAGAAAGTGATTGTGAGAGGAAACAAAATTGGTCATGTGTGCAGGAATTGGAACGCATGATTTTGGAAATTGGCCCGAGCCAGGTATCTGCTTTCATTGCGGAACCTTTCACCGGAAGCCAAGCGGGAGCGATGCCCCCGCCGAAGTCTTATTTCCGGGAGGTACGGGCACTTTGCGATCAATATGATGTGCTTCTGATTGTCGACGAGGTGATGACGGGTTTTGGAAGGACTGGTGCCCATTTTGCGATTGAGCATTATGACGTTGAGCCTGATATCATCACGTTTGGGAAAGGTGTGTCAGGCGGTTATTCGCCCCTTGGCGGAATGATTGTCCATGACAAGATCATCGACAGCATCATGCAATTTGGAGACGGGAAGTTTGTCCATGGCTACACATACAGCGGCCATCCGGTCACGGTTGCAGCAGGGTTAGCTGCAATGGATATATATGAGCGTGATGAGATTTTGGCAAATGTGAAGGACCTTGAAGGCTGCTTGTCCTCCGGGCTTTATCGTCTAAAGAATAAATATCCGATTGTGTATGATATCCGGGGCAAAGGTCTCTTTTTTGGGATGGAGCTTGCTTCAGATGTTGAAGGAACGCCGTTTTCACCTAAACTTCGGATTTCAGAGAGATTAAATGAAAAGGCGATGGAATTGGGTGCGGTCTTTTATCCGGGGATGGGGTCTATTGACGGATATGCAGGCGATCACTTAATCATTGCTCCGCCTTTGATCATAACGAAAGATGAAATTGATGAACTGATACGCTTGCTGGATAACGCGCTGTATGCTTTGGCGGATTCCTTGAAGGAGGGCATATGAGATGAACCATGCGGAAACGGAATATTTGAGAAACCTTGGGAGGAAGCATATTTCTCCTGTCAGCACACGTGTCACGGATTTAGTGATTAAGCGGGCTAAGGGGGCGCGTTTTTGGACGGCGGATGGAAGTGAATATATTGATTTTGTATCTGGAGTTGCTTCAAATGGATTAGGTCATGCCCATGACAGCATGGTTAAAGCAATCAAGGAGCAGGCGGAGAATCTTATTCATTTTGGCTTGAATTATGGGTATTATGAATCGGTCGTTAAGCTTTCTGAGAAGCTTGCCCAAATTGCGCCGGGAAATCTCGATACTGTCTTTTTCTCCAATTCAGGAGGGGAGGCGATTGATGGTGCGCTGAAAATGGCGCGTGCTGTGACGGGCAGGCCCGGGATTATCGCCTTTGACGGCTCCTTCCATGGACGGACATTGGGGGCAACTTCTGTCACCGGTTCAAGCAGCAAATATCGAACCTCTTATGAGCCCTTATTAGGGGAGGTCTACCATGTCACTTATCCTTATTCTGCCCTCTTGAAGGAGAATGCGCCTAAGGATATGACGAGATATAGTCTTTCCCAGCTGGAGTCATTATTTGAACTGAGGATATCACCAGAAAGGGTAGCCGCGATATTGATAGAACCTGTCATGGGCGAAGGGGGCTATTATCCGGCGCCGAATGAATTTTTGCAAGGGCTGAGAAAAATCGCCGATCAATATGGGATTCTTCTCATTTTCGATGAAGTGCAAACAGGCTTTGGCCGAACGGGCAAAATGTTCGCATCAGAGCATTCAGGGGTTACCCCTGATATTCTTGTCCTGGCAAAGGCCTTATCAGGAGGGATGCCGCTCGGGGCCATAGTAGCAAGCCGCGAACTCCATGAGAAATGGCCAACAGGCGCCCATGGCTCAACATACGGCGGTAACCCGGTTTCATGTGCAGCGGCTCTTGCCAGCATCGGGGTAATCGAGTCAGAGAACCTCGTCCAAAGGAGTAAACAGCTAGGAGAAAAAATTGTGCAGCGCCTTAAAAACAATTTGCAAAAATATCGGGATATCAAGGATATCCGCGGTGTCGGGATGATGATTGGCATTGAATTCCACCCTTCTGTTGCTTCAAGAATTGTGCCGGCCATCAAGGAAAAATGCTTGGCGAGACATTTATTAATCATGAACTGCGGTGTCAATGGGCAGACGATCAGGCTGATGCTCCCCCTCAATATCAAGGAAGAGGATGTGGAGGAAGGGTTAACCATTCTTGAGAGTGCTATCGGGGAATTGATCTAAAGGGGGATACGGACTTGGGCGATAACATCCAAAAGCT
>CAJGCH010000331.1 GCA_904501845.1 uncultured Bacillaceae bacterium
ATTGTAGTCCTTCGTCCTTGAAAGGAAATGGATAAAAAAAGAGACCCTGCATTTATCAGGGTCTCTTTAAGAGGTAAAATTAAGCTTTTTGAACGTTAGATGCTTGTGGTCCACGAGCACCTTGTTCGATTGAGAACGTAACCTTTTGACCTTCATCTAAAGATTTGTAGCCGTCGCTTTGGATTGAAGAGAAATGTACGAATACGTCATCTCCTGCTTCACGTTCGATAAATCCAAAACCTTTTTCTGCGTTAAACCATTTCACTGTACCTTGTTCCATAGTGTGTTGCCTCCTAGTGCTATTGCACGAATGTTACTATCCTTGCTCAAAACCTTAGATGAAAATCAAAAGTCTTACTTGTTGAAAGAACAATAAATAATACTTCTTAACCTTAACAGTTATCCCTAACAAAAGCAAATCATTTACTCCAAAAACATCAAGAATTTTGAAAAACTCAAGCAATCGGGTTGCGAAAGAATGAGCAACCCCCTTTGTTTCGCGAACACAAAAGGGGTTGCAAATTATTATAACGCCTGCTGAACGGCTTGCTTAAAGCTATCATAAACATTCGTCCAAAACGCTGGACGGTCGGTATAGGCTTTACGCAGTTTCTTATAGAAGGCTTTTGACTCCTCTTCAAATGCTGGGTCCTCTTTGTCAGGCAATTGGGCACGGCCCTCCATCACGAATTGCTGCAATTCAGGCGCGCGCGGGCCCCATTTGGCGATGACGTCTCCTGATTCGTTCATTAGGAGATAAATCGGAATCGCTCGCCCGCCATTTGTTAGATAGCGGTCAATCAAGTCTGTATCTGCATCACGCAAAACTGTACGGACTTCCACATTCGCTGCCTCCGCAACCTTACGAACAATCGGATTGTTTAGCATAGCATCGCCGCACCAATCTTCGGTAATCGCAAGGATATGTACATTGGCGGCCTTAAGCTGTTGGATGAATTCGTCCTTAGGCACCTCAAACTGATCATAAATATGAAAGGATTCATCCTTTAGCTGTGTCATATTTTCCATATAGGCTTGAATGGTTGGCGATTCTTCATAATACTGCTGTTCGGTTTTCATTCTCTGACTCCTCCTTTATTATCACTAATGGAATGTATCACCTAATTATACAATCATCTCAGCTTCATCACGAATATGGAGCCTGCCGGATTTAGGATCGTTCAAACACAATCCGGCCATCAACCACCGTTTTTACGGCTCTTGCTCTGAGCATATCCTCGGTTGTGCCCCCAAATAAATCACGGTCAAAAATCGAGAAATCTGCCACATAGCCCCGTTTGATAAGCCCGCGCTCATGCTCCTTGCAAATGGCTTGAGCGCTTCCGACCGTATACATTTGGATGGCTTCAAACCGTGTAATCTTCTCCTCAGGTGTATAGCCATCATGTATGTCTTCTGGATATTTTCGTTCAACAGCCGCATATATGGTCCAAAGCGGGTTAATATCCTCGACAGGGGCATCCGTCCCAGCCGCACACATAAAGCCTTCGTTAATGAGTGATTTGCACGTATAAGACCATTTCAGCCTTTCTTCACCCAAACGGTCAATGACCCAGGGGAAATCAGATGGTACAAAGGCAGGCTGGAGATCTAAGACGACCGACAGCTTTTTCAGCCGCTCAATTAAGTCTGGCCGAAGGACGCTGCAATGAATCAGACGATCCCGTTTGCCCGGTTCGACAGGATACTTCTCAAGGATGCCGACAACTTGCTCTGCCGCCCCGTCGCCGATGATATGGACGGCGACTGCTTCTTTATAATCCCTTGCCATTTTAACCAGCCTGGCAAGCTCCTCATCTGTCTGAATGAGCAGCCCGGAGGTATCCGGGTTATCGGCATACGGACTTGATAAGGCGGCTGTAGAACCTCCAAAAGCGCCATCCGCGAAGATTTTCATTGGGCCTGGTTCAATGAATGGTTCATTATACTGAGCCTTATCCTTCATCATTTTCTCAAAGACAGCGTTATGGCGCAGCAAGGTCACCCTGAAATGACGTTGCTTGCCGATTGTCCTTTGAAAAGCGGTGAGCGGGTTTTGATATGGGCCGAAATAATCCATATCCTCCGTATGCGCTCCAGTGAGACCGAAGCTGTGCATTTGTCTGATCGCCCTATCTAGCGCCTCCGTTAAGTATGTAATATAGTCTTCTCCTGCTTTCGGCTGTGCATCATTCACGGCATTCATCGCCTGGTCATATAACAACCCATTTAAGTTCCCTGACTCATCGCGCCCAATCTCCCCGCCCTGCGGCGCCGCGCTATGTCCATCAATTCCGCCCGCTTTCAGGGCAGCTGTATTCGCTAGCGTCATATGGCGGCAGACACGGGTCAGAAGCATCGGACCTGAATGGATGGCATCAAGCTCTGCGATGGAGGGAATCCGCTTGTCAGCAAACTGATTCTCATTCCACCCGTCGCCAAACAGCCATTTCCCCTGAGGTGTTTTCTCTGCCGCTTGTCTCAGCATATAAAGCATCTCATCAGCCGACCGGGCTTTGGAGAGGTCCAGTCTCATCAGCTTCTCGCCCTGGTGGAGGATATGAAGATGACTATCGACAAAACCAGGATACATGGCCGCTCCATTCAAATTCATACACTCATCTTCCTGTCCTTTTAAATCGGCATAATTCCCGGTATCAAGAATGCGGCCGTCTTCCACCAAGACAGCTTCTACTGTTTCCATCTCCCGTTCCATCGTGTAAATGGACCCGCCAAACCATAGTTGTTTCATCGTTTTTCCCCTTCTATCTATCATTGTCATTTACTTTGAACAATGAATGGTGTTATATAATCTTTCTATATTGTACAAATTTTGGTAGAAAACGGTCAATTTCTATATCCGAATAAATGTTTAAGAAAAAATCACGGTGTTTCCTGGGCTGGTCTTTAAAATAAGAAATAAATAAGTATTTACAGATACACAATTGAAGGAAAATGGAAAACGGCCGCTTATCTCATGGGATTCCCCCATAAAATCTATGATGCTAACACCCGTTTATACATAGAATTTATTTTGCTTCCCACATAGTA
>CAJGCH010000332.1 GCA_904501845.1 uncultured Bacillaceae bacterium
GGGCGAAGATATCCAAGATCAGCTGCGTGCGATCAACAATGCGCACGCCGAGCTCTTTGCCAAGGTTACGGATTTGGCTAGGGGATAGTTCGTCATTGAAGATGACGACATCAGGCTCCAATTCTTCTATCAGCGGGATGAGCTCATCCACCTTCCCTTTCCCTATGTATGTCGCTGGATGGGGCTTAACGCGCTTTTGCGAAATCGTCACAAGCGCCTTTCCTCCGGCTGTTTCGGTCAGGGATTCAAGCTCTTCCATCGAGTAGGCGAAACGCTCATCCTCTACACCTTCTCGCTGACAGCCAACAAGTATCGCTTTTTCATATGTTTCTTCCATTAGTTCACTTCCTATTTACGATGTCATTTTCTTATCATACCAAAAAAATAAACCGTTCCAAACCTTCAAAGTAGGTGATATTATAAAATAGTTCATTTTTAAGGAAAAAAGAGGTATTTACCATGAGTTGGGAATTGTTAAGTATCATTGGAACAATTGCCTTTGCGATTAGCGGCGCCCTTGTCGCTATGGAAGAGGAATATGATTTGTTCGGCATTTATTTATTAGGTTTTGTGACAGCATTTGGAGGAGGAGCGGTCAGAAACATCCTCCTTGGAATTCCGCTCTCCCAGCTGTGGCATCAGGACCGGCTGTTCTTGATAGCTTTTATTTCGATTAGCTTGACTTGTGTCTTCCATCAGTCGCTTATATCTCATTGGAATAGATGGGGAAATTTCTTTGATGCCATCGGTCTCAGCGCTTTCGCCGTTCAAGGTGCCTTGAAGGCCGTCGAGATGGACGCGCCTCTTTTGGCGGTCATCTTTGCCGCTATTTTAACAGGAAGCGGCGGCGGCATCGTGCGGGATGTGCTCGCAGGACGCAAGCCTATTTTGCTGCAATCAGAGATTTACGCCATTTGGGCCGGCATTGCCGGACTCCTCATCGGCATAGGCCTTTTCACGTCCAATATCCATCTATGGATACTATTCCTCGTGGTCACAGGCCTGCGGATGCTCTCGTACCTGAATAATTGGCATTTACCCGTCATACGAATGCAGAAAAGCAGCGAATAATCGCTGCTTTTCTAGTATTCCTCTGATTCGAAATCTAAATCACTGCTCCTTAACGTCATTAACTCCTTCCGGTCATATTGATCACTCATCAAAAGCCGCATGGCCTGTGCCCGGATGGAACGTTCAATGACATTGCGGATATAACGGCCATTCGAGAATGTCGATAGCCTAAGAACATTCGTAAGCGTATATAGATGCTCTCGCAGCTGCCTGCTGGCATCAGCCGAAAAGATATACTGCCTTTCTGCAAGCATCCTTGTCGTGATTTCCATCAATTGATCGACCGAGTAATCCGGGAAATCAATCACGATAGGAAAGCGCGAGTGGAGACCGGGATTCAATGTCAGGAAATGTTTCATCTCCTGTGAGTACCCGGCTAGAATAAGGATGAATTCATGCTGCCGGTCCTCCATGTGCTTCACGAGGGTATCAATCGCTTCCTTCCCAAAATCCTTTTCTCCTCCGCGGCCAAGGGAATACGCTTCATCCACGAATAAGATTCCCCCGATGGCCTTCTTGACCAGATCCCGCGTTTTTTGTGCGGTGTGGCCGATGTATTCCCCCACAAGGTCCGCGCGCTCCGCTTCAATCAGATGCCCTTTGGACAATACATTCATCTTCACGAATAATTTCCCGATCAATCTTGCCACCGTTGTTTTCCCCGTCCCCGGGTTGCCCTTGAACATCATGTGCAAGGCCTGCTTTTGCGCTTTTAACCCCACTGCTTCCCTTTGCTTATTCACATAAATCCACGCATATATTTCCTTGATTACACGCTTCATTTCCTCCATGCCAACCAATTGGTTTAATTCTTCTTCAATTTCCTTCAGAGCAATATGGTGGGATGGGATTTCCCGTGTCGTCATCGGTGCTGATATTAACGGCTTTTCAAGCTTCTTGGAGTGGCCATTCTTTAACACGACGTTAATTTGTCCATTATTTCTCACGCGCATGGGCTGCTTTTCCACCTTATCACCTCATTATGCCAAGGCTTCTTCCCTTCATTTCGACAACTCCAGGTCAGAATAGGACATCAGCCTTCTTTATCTCCCACAGTATCCTTTATTTCTCCGGTATGAGCGGCTCTATTGTCATATCCTGCGCTTTCCCGGAAAATAATTGCCTTCTCTATTTATATTCCTCCAAACCTGAATAAAGACGTAAAAGTTGCTTTCCCTCTTATGCGCGAATGCAAAAAAACAGGCCCAGGAATGAAACCCGAGCCTGTTTTTTCTATCAGTCCTTAACCTTCAAGGTCAATTTGCACATTTTTTTGAGGAGCAAAAGTTGAAATCGCATGCTTATACACCAGCTGCTGCTTGCCCTCTGTCTCGATCAAGACGGTAAAATTATCAAATCCTTTGATAAGCCCTCTTAATTGAAAACCGTTTATAAGGAAAATGGTAACAAAGATATTCTCCTTACGAACTTGATTCAAAATTTGATCTTGAATGTTAATTCCTTGTTTCATTGTTTTTGCCTCCTCATTTCTCTCTATATTTATCTATTCGCTTTTAAGTGTAGCATTCCTGCCACATAAGCGGATATTTCCTCTATTTTATCATCAATATGTTCTATATCGGACATATCGAACCAATTTACATCCATTTTATTACGAAACCATGTAAATTGTCTTTTGGCGAATCTTCTTGAGTTCTGCTTGATGGCATCCGCGACTTGTTCAATGGTTTCTTTCCCTTCAAAATACTCATTAAACTCCTTATAGCCGATTGCCTGCAAGGATTGTGAATCCATCAGTCCTTGATTATAGAATTTCCTGACCTCTTCCTCTAAGCCCGATTCCATCATGATATCGACTCGCTGATTAATTCGGTTATAAAGGAGCTCCCGTTCCATCGTCAAACCGATGACGGCTGCATCATAATTCTCCGTTTTATCGGCGGATTGCTGCTGTTCACTGAATCGCGCACCTGATGTGTAGTAAACCTCCAGCGCACGGACGACC
>CAJGCH010000333.1 GCA_904501845.1 uncultured Bacillaceae bacterium
TAATTGTTCCTCGGTGACAAACAATTTTAACAAGTTGAATTAATCCAAAACGTGTGAAAAATAGTGTAAAACTTTAAAACCCACCCTTTTATTTCTTTATTTACCACGAACTGTATAGAATTTTGTCGAATTAATGCATCCAATTTCTTACAATCCAGCTGGAATCGGCAAGGTGTTCTTCAAAGTGAGGAGAAATGACATATATGACATCCAAGGTTTGGTCATTTTTTATCTAAGGGACGGGTACCTAGGTATCTCTATCCTTTTCAGCGCCAAAACTATGGTATATTAGACGGTACAGAACAAGTAAAGGAGTTCGGATAATGGCAAAAAGTGTAGTAATCGCCGAAAAACCTTCTGTTGCCCGTGATATCGCCAATGTGCTGAATTGCAGAAAAAAGGGGAACGGATTTTTAGAAGGGGATCAATATATCGTTACATGGGCACTTGGGCATCTCGTCACACTGGCTGACCCTGAGACCTATGATCAAAAATATAAAACATGGAATCTTGAGGACCTTCCGATGCTTCCTAAACAGCTGAAGCTCGTCGTCATGAAGCAAACTGGCAAGCAGTTCAATGCGGTAAAGTCCCAGCTGACCCGCGGAGATGTCAAAGATATTATCATTGCAACAGATGCAGGACGCGAGGGTGAACTCGTTGCCCGCTGGATCATCGAGAAAGCAAATGTGAAAAAACCTATAAAGCGCCTGTGGATTTCATCTGTTACAGATAAAGCAATCAAAGACGGCTTCAAAAGCCTTAAGCCAGGCAAGGATTACGAGAATCTCTATGCCTCTGCAGTAGCACGTTCAGAGGCCGACTGGTACATCGGCCTCAATGCAACGAGGGCGCTGACAACGAAGCATAACGCCCAGCTGAACTGCGGACGGGTGCAAACTCCGACTGTTGCCATGGTTGCTGCCCGCGAGGAAGAAATCAAGAACTTCAAGCCAAAAACGTATTATGGCATCGAAGCAAAAACGGATGCCCTCACCCTAACATGGCAGGACAATGACGGGAACAGCCGCAGCTTCAATAAAGAGAAGATGGATGCCATTCACAAATCCTTAGGCAAACAGAGCGCTGAGGTTGTTGCAATCGAGCGTAAAGCAAAGAAAACATACTCACCTGCTCTCTACGACTTAACAGAATTGCAGAGGGACGCCAATAAACTATTTGGCTATTCAGCCAAGGAAACACTAAATATTATGCAAAAGCTGTATGAACAGCATAAAGTGCTCACTTATCCGCGGACGGACTCCCGCTATCTTTCCTCTGACATCGTCAGTACGATTCCAGAGCGTCTGAAAGCGATCGGAGGAGCCGAATACAGCAAGCTTGCCAACAGAATCGCGAGCAAACCAATCAAGGCAACGAAAGCTTTCGTTGACGACAGCAAGGTAAGCGACCACCATGCCATCATCCCGACGGAGGGATATGTCAATTATGCAGCCTTCAATGATAAGGAACGGAAAATTTATGACCTTGTCGTGAAGCGTTTCTTAGCGGTCTTATACCCTGCCCATGAATTTGAGCAATTGACTGTCCATGCGAAAATCGGCTCTGAGTCGTTCATCGCACGAGGCAAGACTGTTATTAAGGCTGGATGGAAAGAAGTCTATAACAATCGATTTGAAGATGAGGATTCTACTGACGACGTGAAGGAGCAGCTATTGCCGCGCCTGAATAAGGGCGATACACTAAAGGTTTCCCTGATCGCTCAAACCTCCGGTCAAACGAAGCCGCCTGCCCGATTCAATGAGGCAACCCTTCTGTCTGCAATGGAGAATCCGACGAAATATATGGACACGAAGGATAAAAAACTTGCTGCCACACTCAAATCAACAGGCGGACTTGGCACAGTCGCAACACGAGCGGACATCATCGACAAATTGTTCAATTCCTTCCTGCTTGAAAAACGAGGAGGCAAGGATATCTACATTACCTCTAAAGGCCGCCAGCTGCTCGACCTGGTGCCTGATGAGCTCAAATCACCTGCCACAACAGCGGAGTGGGAACAAAAGCTTGAGATGATCGCTAAAGGCAAGCTCGATAAGAATGTCTTCATCAATGAAATGAAGCAGCACACGAAGGCCATTGTTGCAGATATCAAGGCTAGCGACAAGAAGTTCAAGCATGACAATATCTCCACAAAATCCTGCCCGGAATGCGGAAAACCAATGCTTGAGGTCAATGGCAAGAAAGGCAAGATGCTCGTCTGCCAAGACCGTGAATGCGGCTACCGCAAAAACGTCGCACGCCTGACTAATGCACGCTGCCCGCAATGCAAGAAGAAAATGGAGCTGCGCGGTGAAGGCAAAGGGCAAATCTTCACCTGCAAATGCGGCTACCGCGAAAAGCTGTCTTCCTTTGAAGAAAGACGCAAAAAGGAATCCGGCGGCAAAGCCGACAAGCGCACTGTTCAGAAATACTTGAAGCAGCAGCAAAAAGAAGAACCGCCAATTAATAACCCATTCGCTGATTTGCTGAAAGGCATTAAGCTGGATGATAAATAAATAGCTATATGAACACATGGCTGCCTCCTTTAGTTTGCTGGGAGGCAGCTTTTTTTGGCTTGATTTTTCGTTACGGCTGCTTTCCATGACGCTTAAGTCATGTGGTACTTCGCCCTTAACTTCTGTTTTTCGCTCTAACCTCTCCGGTTTCGCCCTTAATTTTGACCGTTCGCCCTTAAACAATCTGTTTCCGCCCATAATCAATGGAATTTCGCCCTTAACCGGCTGTATCTCGCCCATAAACATCGAAATCAGGCTTCATTCCTTCAAAAAGAAAGCCCGAGCATCCCGCAAAAGACCAAAACAGGCACCAAATTGATGATTTTTTGAAGTGAAATCCGTGCAAAATCCTCTTTAATTACGCTTTTTTGATCTTGTTGCTTTATCGCGGAATTTCTCATAATTTTATTCCTTCTATGCAAAAAAACAGGCGGAGTCCTCGAGACCCGCCTGTCCTTCTTATGAAAGCCGATATTTGAAATCATGA
>CAJGCH010000334.1 GCA_904501845.1 uncultured Bacillaceae bacterium
GATATCCCCCTCTGATGAAGGTTTAATGCCAATTAATCCGGTGATGAAACGCGCAGAATGATTGAGCGCCCATATGATTGGGAAGGTAATCCGGTAAAACATGATTAAAGGGCCGGCAAAATTCACGGTAATGGTCTCAGCTTTTTGGATGGCGACAGATTTTGGGGCCAGCTCTCCGACGACTACATGCAAGAATGTGATGAGAGAGAAGGCAATCACAAAGGAAATTAGTGTAGCTGCGGACTCTGGAATTTTCAATTCAATGAACAAAGGTTCAATAATAGCTTTTACAGTTGGTTCCCCCAGCCATCCGATGCCAAGGGAGGTGATGGTGATGCCTAGCTGGGTAGCTGATAAATATTCATCTAAATGTGTGATGACCCGTTTCGCATTAATTGCTTTTTTATTTCCCTCTTCTATTAGTTGGTTGATTCTGGTCGCACGAACCTTGACGATTGCAAACTAGGAAGCTACGAAAAACATGGTGCTAGCAAGCAGAATGAATAGTGCAATTAAGTTAGCTGTGTACATTTATCCTCTTCAACTCCAATTCAGGGAAGAAGATTCACCGCCTTTCTAATAAACATGTATAATCTCTTTACCATTCACGCCAAACTTAAACACATTTTAGAAGGATGGATATAAAACCAATGCTATTTCCGCTCGTGACAGAAGGGTCTTTATTGTGATACCATTAAATAGAAATTAGCCGTGAATGGTGGGCATTCACGGCTTTTAAGAATCCACATCCTGTCAGGAGACAGGGGACCAAAACAGGCCTCACTTTCTTAGTGGGCCTATTTTTTTATCGTAATGATGCTGAGCAGCAGCGTGGCAAAGCCGAATGTGACCATAAGAGTTTCAAAGACGGTCAAAGTTTATCACCCCCACTTCTTGGAGATTTCTCCAGCATGGATGTGGCCTTGTTCGTCCATTATAGCAAATAATTCAATAAATAAGAACATACGTTCGTTAACTTGGCCAAAAAATGACTTTTGGCATATGAAGAAGTTTTAAAGAATACGTACAGAATCACGCGAAGAAAAAAGGCATTCGACCTTCATCGAATGCCTTTTGAAGATTTGGTTTATATATGTACGGGTTTCTCCGCAATCAGGATACCATCGTCATCCGCATATACATATTGGCCGGGGATCCAGTCAACGCCACCGAAGGAGAGAGTGACATTTTTTTTGCCCTCGCCTCTTTTCTTGCTTTTGAAAGGGCATGTACCGATTGCCTTGACACCGACGGGGATGGTCGCTAATTCGGCCGTGTCACGCACACATCCATTGATGATGATTCCGTTTATTTGCCGGTCGGCAGCAATGCTTGCCAAGAGGTCGCCAAGCAGGGCGCAGTTCCTGGAGCCGGCGCCATCAACGACAAGTACTGTTCCTGCTTCAATGGTTTGCAGGCTTTCCTTTACTAAGGAGTTGTCTTCAAATACTTCAACCGTTTGAATGTAACCATGAAACTCTTTATTCCCTCCATATGAGGATAAATTCATTTTGCAAAGCTTTAGCTGTTCAGCGTGGTCATCACATAAGTCTGCGGTTTTCATATATTACACCCCTTTTATTCAGAAATATCAGTTTATTTTACAATTATAGACAAAAACCATCTGACATACCAGTTGGAATGGTTTCATTATGGTGTGTATACGGGAAAAATACGAATAAACGATTGAGGGGAAGAGTGATGGTTATGTTTAACCATGCATTATTTATATACAATCAAGCGGCCGGTCAGGCTGATACGGAGAAAGCCCTTATGGCTGTCCTGCCGGAAATTAGTATCCACGTTAAACAGCTCCAAATCATTCAAACGGAGCGGGAGGGCGAGACGACGGAAATATGCAGGGAATGGGGAGAGAAAACCGATTTAGTCATTGTCCTTGGCGGAGACGGGACTGTTCACGAAGCCATCAATGGATTGGCTGAATTGGAGCGGAGACCGGTTCTGGGCATACTTCCTGGGGGTACATGCAATGATTTCAGCAGGATGCTTCGCATACCGCAAAATCTTACGAGAGCCGCAAAAAGTCTCATGCAAGGAAAGATTCAGCACTTAGATGTTGGAAAAGTGAATGAACACTACTTTCTCAACTTTTGGGGGGTGGGACTTGTGGCGGCTGCATCCACGAATATTGATGCGAGCCAGAAAAAAGTGCTGGGTAAATTAAGCTATTTTTTAAGTGCGATGAAAACTGTCCAAACGGCAGTGCCTTTCGGTTTCACCATTCAGGCAGATGGGCATCAATTGGATGGGGAGGCTGTCATGATTCTTATTATGAATGGCCGCTACATTGGGACGAATCAAGTTCCTTTTCCAAACATGAAGATTGATGACGGTCTATTGGATGTGCTGATTGTAAGGGATTCTACCTTTAGTTCCTTCATAGAAGTATTTAATCTCGAAGAACTGCCGCCAAATGATAAGGAAGCAAGAGGGAACCTGCACCATTTTCAAGCCTCATCGCTTTCTGTGCAAACAACTCCGATTCTTGAGGCTGATACGGACGGGGAAATTTATTCAAAAACCCCTGCAAAATTGACCGTGCTGCCTGGACATATTCGAATGATTGCCGGAGATTAAGGAAGCCGCTTTTTCCTGAAGCTAGAGTATAATGGAGGAAAACGATTGAAATGAGAGTGGGCCATGAATAGTTTAATAGAGCGTACGCCCTTCCCGAGAACAAGGGATCAGCTAAGAAAGGAATTGCGCATGCTTGGAGTCGAACCAGGCATGACGATTTTAGTGCATAGCTCATTGTCCTCTATTGGCTGGATCAACGGAGGAGCTGTTGCGCTTATTCAAGCGTTGATGGATGCCGTAACAGAAGAAGGAACAATTATTATGCCGACACAATCGGCTGATATGTCTGACCCCGCGGAGTGGCTTTTGCCCCCTATTCCTTGGGAGTGGTGGGATACGGTACGCAGTACGATGCCTGCCTATGAGCCGGATATCACACCGACACGCGGTGTTGGCAAAGTA
>CAJGCH010000335.1 GCA_904501845.1 uncultured Bacillaceae bacterium
ATGCAAATGGGGAGCAATTTAATGTAGGTGAAACCTTTGCCGGACTTGAGTTCCAAAAAGGAGTCGAGCTTAGCCATCAGCTCTCTTGGATTGCGGAAGGGAGAGAATCGCTTGCCTCAGCGGCTCTTCGCTGGATTTTGGACCAAGAGGCTGTTACATGCGCAATCCCGGGCTTCAAGAATGTTCGCCAGATTGAGCAGAATCTCTCTGCTTTGGAGACAAAGTCGTTTAGCGATGAAGAGCTTATGAAGCTGCGAAACTTTTATGAAGTGTCCGTTAAGGATTATATTAGAGGACCATATTAAAAGAAGAATGGATAACAAAGCCTTTTTAGGCTTTGTTATTTATTTATGGCACCGGATTAACAAGAGCCTGTTACAGGGTATTTATATAGTGCAGTACATAAATATACAGAATTCTGTTAAAAGGAGAGGCATGCATGGAAATAAGAAAAGAAAGCTTTGGAACGGTTGATGGTCATGATGTCATCCGTTTTGCATTCACGACGGAAAAGGGAATGACGATGAAATGCATCAATTACGGGTGCATTATTACGGATTTGATGGTTCCTGACCGCAATGGAAAGCAGGATAATGTCGTTTTAGGCTTCGATACGCTTGAGGATTATATCGAGCATTCTCCCTATTTCGGCGCGATTGTCGGAAGAATTGCGGGAAGAATAGCTGGCGGGCGCTTCACGCTGGGCGGAGAAACCTATCAATTGCCAAGAAACCAATCAGAAAATACCTTGCATGGCGGCTTAAAGGGATTTGATAAGGTTGTCTGGGATTATGAATTGGTTGAGAGAGAATCTGCTGCCGGAGTGGAATTTACCTATATAAGTCCTGATGGAGAAGAAGGATTCCCTGGAGAACTGCATGTAAAAACCACCTATCTTCTCAATGAAAATGGCAGCCTGGAAATTTCTTATGAAGCTCACTCTGACCAAGATACCATCATTAACTTAACGAATCATTCGTATTTTAATTTGAGCGGGGATTTAAATAAAAAAATTCTCGACCATACGCTTCAGCTGAAAAGCAGTTCATTTCTAGAGCTTGGGGAAGACCTTATCCCAACAGGAGAACGCATTCCTGTTGATGGAACACCGTTTGACTTCCGCCAAGAGGCTCCAGTGTCCCAGGGGGTGACTAGAGGAAATTCGCAAAACAAGATAGCCGGCGGCGGGTATGATCACCCGTTCTGTCTCGATGGCCATTTCGAGGAAGAGATTGTCCTCGAGGACCGAGAGAGCGGGCGGAAGCTTGTTGTAGAAACTGACCAGCCTGCGGTGGTGATTTATACATGTAATCAGTATGATGGGGATTATTCCATCAGGGGTGTAAAGCCGCATGATCATATGGCTATCTGCCTTGAAACTCAAAAGTACCCAGATGCCATCAATCAGCCAAACTTCCCATCGATTGTCTTGAAGAAGGATGAACTGTATAAAGCGGTAACTCGCTATTCATTTCGATGACATGTAGAAGGGCCGGGTGTTTTTTAAAACCCGGCCCTCTATCTTATTTCTTTAGAATCTTCATCAAACGTTTATGAATCCAAATCGCTGCCTGGGTGGCTTCGCCCATCGCGATGGTTGCCTGCTCGGAGTGGGCAACAATGTCCCCTGCTGCCCATACATTCTCTACATTCGTTTCCTTTGTGCGCGGGTCGACATGGATATGGCGATTGTTCAGGACATCAATGCCAAGCTGTTTCGCCAAGGCAGTATGAACCTCATTCCCTCCAAAGGAGATAAAGGCCCGGTCTCCCTCAATAAAGCGGCCATCCGCAAGAAGCACACCTTTTAGGTCAGATTCTCCCGCTTTTTCAACAGATTCAATCGTCTCTTCGATATAAGATATCCCATTCTCTTCAAGCTTCTTGCGTAAATCATCCTCGATTTCTGCTTTTTCGTGATTGATATAGGTAATCTGGTCTGTCCAATAAAGGAGGGATAGAGCGAAATTCGCTCCTGCTTCACCAGAGCCAAGCACAAGTGTCGGTTTATCGACGACCTCATAACCATCACAATCCGTGCATATATAAATCGTCATCCCTAGACATTCTTTTAAATTAGGGATGGGCGGTATCCGGTCCGTTATGCCTGTGGCGAGAAGCAAGGTATGGGTTTTGAACTCATGATTCGCTGTCTGGACATGCAAATAATTGCTGGACTTTTTAAGTTTGGTGACATGGTCTTTCAGAAATTGGATGCCTGTCTGTTTGGCATGCTCTTGGCCGCGTGCGCGCAAATCCTCTCCGCTGATGCCCTCAGGCCAGCCGAGGATATTACGGTAATCCTTGCAAAGGGTAGAGCGTCCATCCTCCTTAGAATCAATCACCAAGCATTTATGCTGGCTTCTTCCCATTTGAATCGCCGCTTGCAGCCCGGCAATTCCGCCCCCGATAATAATGCAATCCCATTCATTTGGAAACATAAATGTTAACTCCTCCTAATCATTCCGTTATCTTAGTATGGAAAAAGCTATTCCATCCATACTCCCCTATACCCTTAAAAATAATATTTTGACAATTAATTCATGCAGATGCCATGATAGGATTAGGAAAATGAATGGAGGGAACAAGGGATGGAGCTTGGTCTAAAAGGAAAGAATGCGTTAGTTGTGGCATCGAGTCAAGGGCTCGGCAAGGCCGTTGCGCTGAAGCTGGCTGAAGAAGGTGCCAATGTCATGGTGACAAGCCGAAACGGTGAAAAATTGAAATCTGTTGTAGAGGAACTGAAAGAAGTTAATCCAAATGGAAGCTACCATTGGCAGGAGGCCGATATCACAAAGGCGGATGATATTCAAAAGCTAATTCAGGTGACGGCGGAGAAGTTCGGCACGATTGATGTCCTTCTCAATAATGCCGGCGGTCCGCCAGCAGGCGGCTTCATGGATTTATCCGATGAGGACTGGCAGAAGGGCTTTGAGCTGAATCTGTTAAGCTATATTCGTATGATTCGCGAGGTATTGCCACATATGAA
>CAJGCH010000336.1 GCA_904501845.1 uncultured Bacillaceae bacterium
GCCAACAAGCTCCATACCAACGAATGAGAAGACGACGAGCTGGAATGAGAGAAGGAAGCCTTGCACTCCATTTGGGAACATGCCGCCATGACTCCATATGTTTGATAGGGATACGGTTCCCGTATTTGTTTCAAAACCAATGACCAACAAAACAATACCAACTGCAATCAAAGCAATAATCGTAATAACTTTGATGATGGCAAACCAAAACTCCAGCTCGCCAAACAGCTTCACGGATAATAAATTAAGTCCCACGAGGATGATTAAGCAGGCAAATGCCGGTATCCATTGCGGAATGTCAAACCAATATTGCATATAGACACCGACGGCAATGATGTCTGCCATTGCGGTCATGATCCAGCAGAACCAATAGGTCCAGCCTGTCACGTATCCAGCCCAAGGTCCAATGTATTCTGTCGCAAATTCTGTGAAGGAGGTATACCCTGTATTGGATAAGAGCAGTTCTCCCAAGGCCCTCATCACAAAGAATAAGGCGATTCCTATCAGCAGATACGAAAAGATGATAGAAGGTCCTGCGAGCTCAATCGATTTACCTGCCCCTAAAAATAATCCGGTTCCAATCGTCCCGCCAATGGCAATCAATTGTACATGCCTGTTCTTTAAATCTCGCTTTAATTCTTGTTGCCCCAAGTTTCTTCGCCTCCGTTTGTATGTCTAAGTTAGAATGTACCGGATAATTCCTCGAGAAAATAAAAAGAGATTGGACAGAATCCAATCTCTAAAGGGCATTTTAGAAAAATAACAATGCAATACTTGCTACTCTCCTGTCCTTTTGCCTGAGATTATGAATCCTTCGGCGCTGCACATAATTGTACAGTCTCTCCAGAAGCCGCTCCTGCCATAGTTTGATCCACGGCATTCAACGCTTACTAGTATCCAGTTTTATAGGGAAATGATTCCCGCTTATTTTTATAGAATAATGGAAGTCTATCATGGGAGAGATAAATAGGTCAATTATTTTATTTTGAATTATTGGGAAATGTCGAAAAAACAATTGGGAGATTATCTTCCATTCTCACAGACAAAAGCGATTCAGGGGCATAAAATTTTTAGCAGGGGATGGATAGCTTTACTTCATTGAACTGGGAGAGGTGTTATGCGATATGGATGATATGATGAAATATGGAATAGAAGAAGCAAGAAGAACGATGAATGAAAACTATGGAGGACCGTTTGGAGCCTCCATTATTGATCAGAATGGTAATGTCATCGCTGTTGCCTCAAATACGGTGCTCAAGGACCATGATCCGACCGCCCATGCAGAGGTTAATGCCATTCGTAAAGCGGGTATGGCACTCGGTTCTCATGACCTGTCCGGCTGTGTGCTTTATGCAACAGGGTTTCCATGCCCTATGTGCCTGTCCGCCATCATTTGGGCCAATATCCAAAAGGTGTACTATGGATGCAATCCTAAGGACGCTGAGGCTATCGGGTTCAGAGATGACTTCATCTATCGCTTCATTCAGAATGAATTAGATGATCCATCCATTCTTGAGTTTGCAGAGCTGAACCGTGCACAATGCATTGAGCTGTTCGAGGAGTATGCACAAGCGAATAAAAATATTTATTGATGCAGAAGAGCCATTCACACGCATGTGAATGGCTCTTCTGTGTTTAAGGAGCAGGAGTGAGCTTGCCGCCTCCTGGAAGGGTGTGTGTATCTCCATTTAACCAGCCATTCTCTTCCTCCTCAGCATCATAAAAGAGTGTGTGCCCATTGGACTGGATGTTGCGGCAATCGAGCTGCTCGTTGCTCAATATGCTTATATAAGAATCCTCTGTCATGCTCCAGGTGCTACTTTTCTCTAGCACTAGAATCGCACTGCCTTGATTAGCGGTATCGACTGCGCCTTTATAGAAGCTGTCTTCCCTAAGCTCTAGGGAGACTGTGCTCGTATCATCGCAGATGATATCTCCTGTTAATGTTTGTTTATAAGCCTTGAAGGCGATATTGCCGGATTTCTGTGCTTTGATTAGAACGCCTGATTCAAAGCATAGCTCAGTATTTGAGATGGATGCTTCCACATCCGTCCTCGTTACATAAAACATCGCTTCGTCTTGTGTTGCACTCAATAGACTGTCTATGGCTGAAAAGCTTGCAAGACCCTCCTCAGATGAATGGCTTCCATGCATAAGAATGCCATAGTTACCCGTTCCAGTTAAGTCTGATGAGGAGATGGAGAGGGTGCTCTTCCCTTCCAAGATGGCAGCAGAAGAGGCGTTGGCAAGTCCAAGGACACCTATAGCTTTAATGGCACCGGCTGAATACAGGCATGGGGAGTTCTTGCTGGCGGTTGTCAAGGTGGTGTCGTAGAGCGTGACACTGCTGTTTTTTCCATCCGCGACAGCTGCAGCACTGTGAGCGCCTTCGGTAGTGATACTGATGTCTTGTCCGGTAATGGCTCCTTGATTGGTTGCATAGAGTCCCTTGGCTGACCCTCCTGTGGTTAAGATGGAGGTGTCGAATAGGCGAATGATGGAATCTTTACCTGAAGCAAAGATGGCATTTCCTCCTTCAGCTTCTGATTGAATGGAGGACCCCTCTAGATTTCCGGCACTCCCGCTGATTGCAACGACAGCATTATTAACACCGTAAAGTCGGCTCTCCTTCTCGCTCGTCGTATCACCCGATTTGGTAATAGCTGCATTACTTGCGTTCAGGACGCCATTGTCCTCTATAAGAATCGAATTTTCGTCCGTGTATGTTGAGTCGAATGTCTCTCCGGCAGATTCAATGAGTTCATCTGACACGACATAACGGCCAGATAAGGAGATTTGCTTGGAGCGGTCTTCAGAGTTGGATTGAGCCGTCCAGTCGTTTTTCAGTCCTATCTTAATGGCTGTCTTATTATCCTCGTCAACGATGACGGAAAGGATATCACCTGTTTGAATATCATCAATCTTTGCTTCCCGTGTCTTGCCGTTCTTCTCAATGAGAATTTTTGTAGC
>CAJGCH010000337.1 GCA_904501845.1 uncultured Bacillaceae bacterium
GGTAGAATTCTTTGTCATGGTTTTCGGAAGTAGCTTCTCCGCCTTTTTGGCCGATTTCTTGATAGAACTCTTTGTCATGGTTTTCAGAAGTAGTTTCTCCGCCTTTTTGGCCGATTTCTTGGTAGAATTCTTTGTCATGATTCTTAGATGTAGTTTCTCCGCCTTTGCGTCCTGCTTCTTCTCTGCTCATTTTATCGTCTGCCATTGATAATCTCTCCTTTTAATTAATTTGGTTTTTTATAGGTTGAAATGTAATAAGTTGTGTTTGAATTTAGTCGTTGTTTCGCGCTTCTCCGCCTTTTTTGCCGATCTCGCGGTAAAATTCCTTATCATGATTGTCAGAAGTGGCTTCTCCGCCCTTTTTGCCAATCTCTTGATAGAATTCCTTATCATGTTTTTTTGCAGTTGTTTCTCCGCCTTTGCGTCCTGCTTCTTCTCTGGACATTTTGTCGTCTGCCATTGTCAATAACTCCTTTCAATCAAATAGAAATTTTTTGATGTTACAGTACTAGATATACCTCTAATTTCAAAACGGAAACTAGAATTCCTTATTTTAACTTTTTTGTAAAGAATGATAGAGTTTCTTAATGTTTAAATAGAGAATAACAGGCTAAAACAAGCTTTGGATTCAGAAATCTACATCTGGTTACATATGGTATAATTGGGATTAAAATGATGATTTTTTGAAAGAAACGAGAGATTACTATGTCGATACAAAAGTATGCCATTTTTCGAGAAGTAGTGGATACGGGGAGCTTTTCTCTGGCAGGACAGCGCTTGGGAATCTCCCAATCAGCTGTTAGTCATTCTGTTACGAGCCTGGAGAAGGAGTATAAGGTTAAGCTGTTGGCTAGAAGCCGCTCAGGCATTCAGTTGACCGACAGCGGACAGCGGATTTTACAATATATCGAGAAAATTCTTTACCTTGAAGAAAAGATGAATCAGGAACTTGCGGAAATTCGGGGGCTGGAATTAGGGTCAATGACGATAGGGACGGTCACGCCCCTTACCTCTGAGTGGCTTCCAGGTATATTGAAGAGATTTCATGATCAATATCCATCCATTCAGGTGAATATCAGGGAAGGGACAAGTCAAGAAATAATCGAGTGGGTGGAAAATGGAGAAGCGGATATCGGTTTTGCCTATTCAATGAAGGATAGGGGAAGAATTGATCGATTATTGCTCGCACACGAACCATTCTATCTTCTTGTACATGAAGAGAACCGGGAGAAAGACCTCTTTCGTTTATTGAAAGAATTGCCTTTTATCATGCCGAAGAGCTACAGAGAGCTCATCGTGCAGCAAAAAGCCATTAACCCGACTGTTCTTTTGGAGCTGGAGGATGAAAGAGGAATCATCGAGCTAGTAAAGAATGGCCTTGGGATCAGTATTTTGCCGCAGATGTGCTTGCAGGGCCTCCCAAAGGAAGTGAATATGATTCAGATAAGCTCCGATATGCTGCAGCTGCCTGTTCATTTAGTCAGCTTAATGTTTTCCGCCATGTCACCAGCAGCAGAAAAAATGAGCGCAACCATCAGCTTATGGCTCAATGAGAACTATAATAATATTATGTTAACTAACGAAAAACTCTCCTTTGAATAGGGGAGTTTTTCATTTCATAAAATAGATTCATACTCTTTTAAAACCATGTTCCAAATCTTCATCAATATTCTGCAGCACCGTTAATAAAATGTATAAAGAACCAGCTTGGAGAGAATGGTGAAAGTGGAGGTTTGTTAATCGAATTTTGCAGGATCATGGTCCCAAAAGTCCTATTCATGTTTTATAATAGATATTTAAGAGATTACGCTTCAAGAAGGAGTCTGGTTATGGAATTAATCATCGCGGAGAAACCGGATCAAGGATTGACATTGGCTTCGCCATTTACCTTTAAGCGGCATGACGGGTATGTGGAAATCTCGCCTAATGATGTTTTTCCTGACGGGGCGTTTTGTACATGGGCGATTGGCCATTTGACTGAATTATCGGCGCCGGAAACGTATAAACCGGAATGGAAGAAATGGTCCATGGGCTCATTGCCAATCATCCCCGAACGATTTACCTATCAAGTGACTAAATCAAAATATAAACAATTCAATATTGTTAAGCAATTATTAAAACGGCCAGATGTCACGACCATCATTCATGCAGGGGATGCCGGGCGCGAAGGGGAATTGATTGTTCGTAATATCATTTCCTTGAGCGGCGTAAAGAAACCGATGAAAAGGCTTTGGATATCTTCACTGACGAAAAAGTCCATAGTGGACGGATTTAAGTCGCTGAAAGATGGACAGGAGACGATTTATTTATTTCATGAGGCATACACGAGGGCATGTGCAGATTGGCTCGTCGGCATGAATGCTTCTCGGGCGTATTCCCTCCTGCTAAAACAAAAGGGAATGAATGATGTCTTCTCTGCCGGACGTGTGCAGACACCGACACTTGCTTTGATTGTCAAAAGGGAGCATGAGATTGAATCATTTGTATCAAAGCCTTTCTGGGAAGTCATTGCCACCTTTGAAATGGATGGCCATACATATGAGGGGAAATGGGAAAAGGATGGAGAGTCAAGGCTTGACCAGAAAGAGTTGGCCGAGAAAATTGCCGCTTTCTGCAAATCGAAAGAAGCGGTCATTAAGGAAATGAAAACGGAGCGGAAGGAATTTCAGCCCCCGTTATTGTTCAATCTTTCTTCCTTGCAGGCAACTGCCAATAAAGCCTTTAAATATTCGCCAAAGAAAACGCTCGATATTCTGCAGAAGCTTTACCAAAAAGGGATTGTCTCCTACCCGCGGAGTGATTCAAACTATGTGACAGAGGGAGAGGCAGAGCTGTTCCCGGATATTCTGGCGAAATTAGGCCAGTTTGAAGAATATAAATCGCTCATGCCTGTACCAAACCCATCCATCCTTCATAACAAACGCTTCGTTAATGAGAAGAA
>CAJGCH010000338.1 GCA_904501845.1 uncultured Bacillaceae bacterium
ATCGCATCCTACATCCCGACTGCGATGATTTTTGTGCCTAGTGAGAATGGGAAGAGCCACACGGAAGAGGAACAGACATCCTGGGAAGAATGCGAGAATGGCGTGAACGTTTTGCTTGAAGTTGTTATGGAGATGCAAGCAAACTGACAATCTGCGAGGTTTTATCCCCGCAGATTGTCAGTTGAACCAATCGGGCTTTTGCCATTAATTCTAGGAAAGCCGAGAGCTTAAAACAGGAGATAAACTGGATATTATTCGTAATAGAGAGAATAGGAGGGAGCGCATGTCAATGATCAAAGAAGAAACGCAAGTCTTGAAGAATTATATAAATGGGGAATGGGTGGAGCCGAGCGGGGCGAATTCCATCGAGGTGCCGAATCCGGCGACAGGCGAGGTTATCGCAAAGGTGCCGATTTCAAATGCTGAAGATGTCGAAAAGGCTGTGGCCGCTGCGAAGGAAGCCTTCAAGGAATGGAGGCATGTTCCGGTTCCAAAGCGGGCGAGGATTCTCTATAAGTTTCATTACTTATTGACGGAGCATCATGAAGAACTGGCAAAGCTTGTCGTTGCCGAAAATGGCAAAGCGTACAAGGAAGCGTACGGAGAGGTGCAGCGGGGAATCGAATGTGTAGAGTTTGCTGCTGGTGCGCCAACCTTGATGATGGGAGAAACCTTGTCCACTATTGCGGAGGAAATCGATTCGGAGATGTTCCGCTATCCGCATGGGGTAGTCGGCGGAATTGCTCCATTTAACTTTCCGATGATGGTTCCTCTTTGGATGTTCCCGCTTGCCATCGCCTGCGGTAATACGTTTATCTTGAAGCCTTCTGAACGAACACCGTTGCTCGCAAACCGCCTGGCTGAACTGTTTACAGAGGCAGGAGCGCCGCGTGGGGTCTTAAATGTCGTACATGGAGCGCATGATGTTGTAAATGGCCTCCTGGACCATGAGGATGTGAAGGCTATTTCCTTCGTTGGCTCCCAGCCGGTTGCGAAGTATGTGTACAGCCGTGCCGCTGCAAACGGTAAACGGGTACAGGCTCTATCGGGTGCGAAAAACCATCATATTGTCATGCCGGACGCTGATTTAAAGAAGGCTGCCGGTAATATTATCAGCTCTGCTTTCGGAAGTGCCGGCCAGCGCTGTATGGCCTGCAGTGCGGTCGTTGTGGTCGGTGAAGGCGAAGAATTCGTTAAGGAGCTGAAAAAGCAGGCGGATGAACTGATTATAGGGAACGGAATGGATGATGAGGTCTTATTGACGCCTGTGATCAGGGATTCGCAAAAGGAAAAGCTGCTTACCTATATTGAAAAAGGAATAGAGGAAGGCGCCAAGCTTATCAGGGATGGAAGAGAAGGAATGGATGAGCAGAAGGAAGGGTACTTCATGGGCCCGACAATCTTTGATCATGTGAAGCCGGAAATGACTATCGCCAAGGAGGAAATGTTTGGTCCGATTTTAAGCTTGCTGCGGGCGGAGTCACTTGATGAGGGGTTGGAATTCATCCGTAAATCACGCTATGGAAATGGGGCAACGATTTATACGAAGGATGCCAAGGCGGTTAGGCAATTCCGTGAGGAGGCAGATGCTGGCATGCTGGGAGTCAATGTCGGAGTACCGGCGACAATGGCCTTCTTCCCGTTCTCCGGCTGGAAGGATTCCTTCTATGGCGACCTCCATGTGAACGGCAAGGACGGCGTCAATTTCTACACACGCAAGAAAATGATCACTTCACGATTTGATTACTAAGGAGAAAGGGGAAAAAAGATGACAGAAGTGAAGGAAGAGACTGGCTTGCTTGCAAAGGACCGTGACTATTTGTGGCACTCGATGAAACCGTACAGCCCGGAATCCACCGTGATTGCAGATGAGGCAAAGGGCTGCTGGGTAACGGATGCTGATGGAAACCGGCTGCTTGATGCGATGTCAGGCCTTTGGTGTGTGAATGTCGGGTATGGACGGGAGGAATTGGCGGAAGCTGCCTTTGAGCAGTTGAAACGGTTAGCTTATTTTCCCCTCAGTCAAAGCCATGGGCCAGCGATTGCGCTAGCTGAGAAGCTAAACGAGATGCTTGGTGGCGATTATGTCATCTTCTTCTCCAACAGTGGATCAGAGGCGAATGAGGCAGCCTTCAAAATTGCGAGACAATATCATCAGCAAAAGGGTGAGCATGGCCGTTATAAATTCATCTCACGTTATCGTTCCTATCATGGCAATTCCATGGGCGCACTTGCCGCAACAGGGCAGGCACAGCGAAAATACAAATATGAACCGTTAGCACCCGGCTTCATCCATGTGGCTCCGCCTGATTCCTATCGTTCGCCGGAGAAGTCGGACACCAGTCCTCTTGATTTGCAATCGGTTCAGGAAATGGATCGGGTCATGACATGGGAGCTCGGTGAAACGATTGCCGGTGTGATCATGGAGCCTATCATTACCGGTGGAGGAGTGCTTATGCCTCCTGACGGCTATATGGCTGGTGTCAAGGAAGTTTGCGAGAAGCACGGGGCCTTGCTGATCGTTGATGAGGTTATCTGCGGATTTGGCAGGACTGGAGAACCGTTCGGCTTTATGAATTACGGTGTGAAGCCTGATATCATCACGATGGCGAAGGGAATCACGAGCGCTTATCTTCCATTATCTGCGACAGCTGTCAAAAAGGAAATCTACGAGGCATTCATGGGAACAGACGAATATGACTATTTCCGCCATGTTAATACATTCGGAGGAAACCCGGCTGCTTGTGCACTCGCTTTGAAGAATCTTGAAATCATGGAACAAGAGGACATGTACGAACGCTCCAAAAAGCTGGGTCTCCAATTAAAGACTGAACTTGAGAAAGCCATCGGCGAACACCCGAATGTCGGCAATATCCGCGGCAAGGGCCTTCTCATTGGGATTGAGCTCGTTTTGGATAAGGAAACG
>CAJGCH010000339.1 GCA_904501845.1 uncultured Bacillaceae bacterium
GCTTTTGGCTGAACTTGAAGAGGTGCTCGGGATTGAATCATACCCAATGAACTGGCCGATGGGCATGGGGAAAGACTTCTTCGGTATTTATGATCGCTTCTATAATCGTATTGAAATGTTTAAAGCGGAAGAAGAGGACCGTTTCATCCCGCTAAATGAGGACGGGGAAGTAGAAGGAACCCATCCAGGCATGGATGAGGTTTTATATGAACAAACGCTGGAAGAGGTTATGCTTCTTAATGAAGCCGGTAATGAATTCTCTCGTGAAAAGGTTATGGATGGAGAATTGATTCCTGTATTCTTCGGAAGTGCCCTGACGAACTTTGGTGTCCAAACTTTCTTGGATACGTATTTGCAATTTGCTCCAATGCCTAGCCCGAGGGAATCCTCAATCGGACCTGTTGAGCCTGTTCAAGAAACGTTCTCCGGGTTTATCTTTAAGATTCAGGCGAATATGAACCCGATGCACCGTGACCGGATTGCCTTTTTCCGCATATGCTCCGGTAAATTTGAGCGAGGCATGAACGTGACATTAAGCCGTACAGGAAAACCAATGAAGCTCAATAACTCTACCCAGTTCCTGGCTGAGGAACGAAACAATGTCTCTGAGGCAGTTGCCGGTGATATTATTGGTTTATATGATACAGGCACATATCAAATCGGGGATACTCTAACTTCTGGGAAGGAAGCTTTCTCCTTTGAGAAGCTTCCGCAATTCACGCCAGAGATGTTTGTAAGAGTCAGCGCTAAAAACGTGCTTAAACAGAAGCATTTCCATAAAGGAATCAACCAGCTTGTCCAAGAAGGAGCTATCCAGCTCTTTAAGACGGTCGGCATAGAATCCTATATTCTTGGTGCTGTAGGTCAGCTGCAGTTTGAAGTGTTCGAGCATCGGATGAAAAACGAATACAATACAGAAGTTATCATGGAGAGAATGGGCGATAAAATCGCTCGCTGGACGACTAGCGATAAGGTGGATGAGAAACTGTCAAGCTCAAGAAGTATGCTTGTGCGTGATCGCTATGATCAGTATGCTTTCTTATTTGAAAATGATTTCGCGCTGCGCTGGTTCCAGGAGAAAAATCCTGATGTGGAACTTTACAATCCTATGGACCAGCATGAAAGATAATCATTAATTTCTATAAGGGATTGAGAATAATTTTATTCTCAATCCCTTTTCTTCTTATTTTTTGATGTTAATGGCATCGGCATATGTACAAGGCTGGCATATCGGTATTCAGCTCGCTGACTCCTGATAAGGAATTATGTGAATATTGTTGACATTCTTTTCTTGATATTCCTAGAATTGGATAAAGAAGAAAAGAGGAGTGTAATCTGATGAAGCATGTATATTTTTTTACGGGATTTCCAGGATTTATTTCAAATCAGCTTATTCGTGAGCTATTGAGAACGGATAAAAGCTTCAGCAAATTGATCGCCATCGTTTTACCGTCACAGATTGAGAAAGCGCAAAATGAAAGAAGTAAGGTCATCCAGGAATTCCACTTAAATGAAGAGCAATTTCAACTTCTTGAGGGGGATATTACAAAACCAAAATTGAATTTGCTAGAAAATGAAAGCGGTTTCAACAAAGAGGAAATTACACATGTTTTTCATTTGGCTGCCATTTATGATTTGGCAGTTGCGAAGCAGATTGCCTATTCGGTCAATGTCGAGGGTACTAGAAACATGAATGAATTTGTAGAGTCCATACAAGGTCTTAAACGATATACATATTTCAGCACAGCTTATGTGGCTGGCAAGAGGGAAGGAATACTATATGAGGATGAATTGATTCGGCCGGAGGAATTCAAGAATTTTTATGAAGAGACGAAATATGAGGCAGAGGTGCTTGTGAGAACATTGAAAACTAAAGTACCAATCACCATTATTCGGCCGGGAATCGTGAAAGGAAGCACTTTAACTGGAGAAACAACCAAGTTTGACGGTCCCTATTTTATCTTAAACTTTCTCGATAAGATTCGCTTCATGCCGATTATCCCTTATATTACGAAGTCAGAGTGTGTAATCAATTTAGTACCGGTTGATTATATTATCCAGGCAACAGCCTATTTAAGTCTGGATGATAAAGGAATCGGAAAGACATATCATTTGACAGACCCAAAACCTTACACGGTTACAGAGGTTTATCGGATGTTTACGAACATGTATAATGGGAAGGAACCGAAAGGATACATCCCTTTTGTTCTTACGAAATCGCTGCTAAAAGCCAAGCCCATACGAAAATATTTCGGGGTAGAAGTGGAGTCACTTGATTACTTCACTTGGAAGGGATACTTTGACTGTACAAATACGAAGCAGGACCTTCTAGAAAGCGGTATCCGCTGTCCAGATTTCAAAGACGGGGTCCTGCCCATGATTGATTATTACCGGGCTAATAAACAGCGGTCCGAATACCATATTGAGATTACATAAGGAGGGACTAAAGAGATGCAGGCAGTTGATAAAGAAAAGATTAAAGTATATGCGCCAGCAACTGGGGAGTTCATCATGGAATATGATGAAACGCCTGCTTCAGCAGCAACTGAAATGATGAAGAAGTCAAGGGAGGCCTTTAAAGATTGGGGAGCCTTGTCTGTACGCGAACGAGTTTCCTACATTAGAAATTTACGGGCAGCGGTTGTTGAACAAATCGATGAAATTGCCGATTTGATTGCCAAAGATGTGGGAAAGGTCAGAACGGATGCCCTTGTTGCAGATATCATGCCTTCACTAGATGCGATGCTTCATATTGAGAAGCATGCGGAACAATCGCTCTGCAGTCAGAAGGTAAAAACACCGTTTCTGCTTATGGGCAAAAAATCCTTTGTGGAATATATGCCAATGGGCACTGTGCTCGTCATTTCTCCTTGGAATTATCCTTTTTTGTTATCCTTA
>CAJGCH010000340.1 GCA_904501845.1 uncultured Bacillaceae bacterium
GAATACCGGTACAAGGAATAAGTACATAGAAACCTTGCCAACCGGATTATATTTCATCACATTATTCCAAATGAAAAATCCTGTGGCGGATACGAATGATAAATAAAGCAGCAATAGTACGGAAATCCAATCAAAATGGAAGGGAAAGGCTCCTCCTTTCATGCTGATTCCAACCATGGTAAGACCCGCTCCTCCCATCATCATTTGCCACGAGGTCAAGACACTAACAGCCATCTTCCTGCTTGCCTGTTTGGCCAGAATATTTCCAAGTGCACTCGCAATCATCGCAATGATTAAAAGCCATTCTCCCGTACTGAAATGAATATCTACCTGCCCGCCCTTCGTATTGGCGAGCACCACACCGGCGAACCCAATAATCATGCCAATGATTTTTCTCAGGCTCAGCTTATCATCGATATAAATGAAGTGAGCGAAAATAATTTGAAAAAATGTCGTTGTACCCGCTATGATGGACCCCTGCACTCCCGTGGAGAGACTGAGACCTATATAGAAGAACACATATTGAAGGAAGGTCTGGAACAACCCCACCCTTAAAAGCGGGAGAAACTCCTGCCTTTTCGGCAACGCTGTTCCCTTCCATAGGTAAAATACAAACCATAATAAAAGGCCGGCCAAGAAAAAGCGATAACCCGCAAAGAGCATCTGGCTCCCAATATCCCCAGAAGCAATTCCAAAATGCTCGTAGCTTTTCTTAACAACCGGAATGGCACTTCCCCACAAAAAGGTCGCTGCCGTCGCAGATGCCAGCACACCTGCCGGATGTGTGAAAATTTTTTTTGCACTCAATCTAAGTTCCTCCAATAAATAAACTGCCATATAAATAATACCACTTAACAACCTTAAATGGGCATGATATAATTATTATAACGATATGTAAATAATAATTATTATAAATAATACAGGTAAACGTTGCTGTCTTAACATTATAGGCAGCAATTCTTGTTTTATTTCCCTACTGAAGATGAATATTATTCTCAATTAGATTGATAAATTCTTAATTAGTTGAGTTGTATTCTCAATTAGAGGAGAAGGAGGAAGAAATGATGGATACCGTTATCAACAGCAGCACACAAACAACACCGAACAAACCTGGCAAGTGGAAGGAATTATCCGAGAAATTTAGTTCCTTTTGGGAATTGATCGCTGCCGGAATCAGCGGCATACTTATTCTTCTTGGCTGGTTTCTTTCCAATCAGGATTTAGCGACAGCTTCTGCTATCACCTATATACTGGCCTATATCATCGGCGGCTACGCCAAAGCGAAGGAAGGCATCATTCAAACCATTGAAGAGAAGAAGCTTAACGTCGAGCTCCTCATGATTCTTGCTGCTGTCGGCTCAGCCCTGATCGGCTACTGGACAGAAGGCGCCATCTTAATCTTCATCTTCTCATTAAGCGGTGCCCTTGAGACATATACAATGAACAAAAGCCATAAAGAAATCTCTTCCTTAATGGATTTACAGCCAGAGGAGGCATTGAGAATCACAGGAGACAAAGAGGAAATGGTCTCTGTCGGGGACTTAAAAGTCGGCGATCTTATTCTCATCAAGCCCGGTGAAAGGGTACCGTCAGATGGAATTATCAAATTTGGAGAGACAGCTATCGACGAGGCAGCTATCACAGGAGAGTCTATCCCAGTCAGCAAAAAGGCTGGTTATGAGGTATTTGCCGGCACAGTAAATGCTACAGGCACCATCAAAATTGAAGTAACTAAGCCTAATAATGAAACCTTATTCCAAAAAATCATTACCCTAGTCCAAAATGCCCAAAGCGAAAAATCACCTTCTCAATTATTCATTGAGCGTTTCGAGGATACGTATGTCAAAGCTGTGCTTTGCGTAGTTGCTGTCATGATGTTCCTGCCGCATTATGTTCTTGGATGGACATGGACAGAGACCTTCTACAGAGCAATGGTCCTGCTTGTTGTCGCATCTCCATGTGCGCTCGTTGCATCTGTCATGCCGGCAACATTAGCAGCAATCTCGAACGGTGCAAGAAACGGAATTCTCTTTAAAGGGGGCGTTCATCTCGAGCAGCTCGGACACGTGAAAGCCATCGCTTTTGATAAGACGGGCACACTGACACAGGGCAAGCCAGTCGTAACAGATATCCTAACTCGGGAGGATGTCGACCAAAAGACATTTTTGCTCAACGTTGCATCCATTGAACAAAATTCCAATCACCCGCTTGCTCAATCCATTGTCCATTATGTGAAGGAAACCTATCACCAGCCTCTTCCCCGCGTTGTTTCTGAGGAAGTATCCGGATTCGGTGTTGCTGGAACCATAGATGGTCAACAATACAAAATCGGCAAAAAGGATTTCGTTGGCCGCACCGCTGCCAATGAGTTTAAAGACGGCATTGCCGACAAGCTGGCTAAAGAGGGTAAAACCCTATCATTTGTTCAAGACGAACATGGCGTAGCGGGCATCATCGCTTTAAAGGACGTCGTACGGAGCGAAACAAAGTTTGCATTGGAAGCCCTGAAAAACCAAGGTGTATACACATGCATGCTGACAGGCGATAATGAAAGAACCGCCCATGCGATAGCGAAAGAGAGCCATTTGGCGGGATATGTGGCTGAATGCCTTCCAGAAAGAAAAGTTGAAGAGATTAAGAAACTGCGGGAAGAGTATACAACCGTCGCCATGGTTGGAGATGGCATTAACGATGCCCCGGCACTCGCAAGCGCCTCTGTCGGAATCGCTATGGGTGAAGGCAGCGATGTCGCCTTAGAGACAGCTGATATTGTCTTGATGAAGAACGATCTCCCGAAGATTGCTGAAGCCATCAAGCTCTCGAAAAAGATGAACCGCATCATACGCCAAAACGTCATCTTCTCCATTACC
>CAJGCH010000341.1 GCA_904501845.1 uncultured Bacillaceae bacterium
ATAGTGTGAAATTACGTTAAGGGTTGCCTTTCTGTAAAAAGAAACCGAATGAATCACAGTTTCTCTGATTCATTCGGTTCTTCGTTTTGATCAGGATCTATCGTGATGGCTTGTTTCTCGCTCCATAGTTTATATTTCTCCAAATCGTCCTGGATTTGCTTGACCGTAAAGGCGATGACGGCTGCATCATCGGCGAATCCGAGGCCGAAGAGGATATCCGGTATCACGTCAATCGGAGTGACGAAATAAAGGATGGCTGCGATGATGGCAAGAATCGAACGGGTGGGGATTTCTGTATATTCTTTTTTGGCATAGGAGCGGAACATGCCAAACAGCAGCTGCAATGGCTCCCAAACGTCATCAAGAGACCTGCGATTTTTGGCTGATTTCTTGTCAGCATTGTCTAAAAGCTCGTTCGATTTCTCTGTATTGCCTAAATAGGATTTGGCTTTTTCGATATATTTGGCCAGTGAGACCCTAGGTTCTTTTGTTTCTTCTGCCATAGTCGTCGTTCCTCCAATGGTTTACTTTCCTTTATTTTAATTGATATAAAGGGTGGTTACAATCATTCATACCCTGTTTTACGGGAATTGAATCCATTAGACGAGAAGATATACAGAGCGAATGATCGTCCGGTTGAAAGGTTTTCCGTGCTCATTCGTACCCTCAATCTCTACGGTGATATTATAGGTGCCCTCTTTCAGAATAGGCGGGAGGTCATTTTGGGAGGCGCCTTGTGCTTGGGTGGTAAAATCATGGATGAGCGCGCCATCACGGTCAATGACTCGCCATTGGCATTTGTAGTCTGTCTTTGTATTACCCCTGATTTGCAGGAGGTTTTGTTTCTTTGCGGTTTTTCTCAGCAAGCCAGGGAAGGTGAGAAGCACAGGACTAGGCAAATCAATATGTCCGATAAATAAAAATGCATCATTTGTGATGGATTGCAAGGAAAGCTCCCAAATGCCTTCCTCTGCTTGGTCCATCTGGAATAAATGGAGCCATGCTCCCCCGAAGTATGTTTTACTAGGCACAGCTAGCGGTTTTTCCGGTGTGATGACGATACCTGATGGGGAACGGAGCAATAGCTTTGTTTCGCGTTCGGCACTTAAGACAAAAAAGTCCGCCTTTGCCGTCTCTTCAATGGCAAAGGAGTGCTTGACGGGTTTGCCGGCTGACAGGGGTCCTCCCCGGATAATATGCTGGGCTTCTATTTCAGCGGGTATCGAAGGCAATGGCTCTGTTACCTTAATGGAAGAGGCTTCCGTGCTCTTTAAGAACGGCTCCACTTTAGAGAAAAAGCGCGAGCCAACCCGGATGCTGTCATGGTCAAGATCTTGGTCCGTAAATAAATGTCTCCCGTATGGAAGGAGGCTGCTCCATACATTCACAAGCCCGTCGTTCTCACCGTATGAGGATAGGTAGGCACCGCCTAATGAGAGGCTCGATAATAAAGGGCCATGGCTTGCTCCAGCTGTGGTGAAATAAGAATTTTTCTTCGCGTTTTGATGCATATCCGTTATCTTTCTGAATTGGGCCATTTCACCCGTCTGCAAGGAAAAGGTTCCATCATCATTTTGCCCCAGCAAATCTGCGAGCCAGGTAGCATACCAGCTGAACGATAAATCGGCCAAATGAGATCCGCTATGTGGGGCTGATAAGGTAAAAACGCGGCCGGCGTATGGATAGGCATCATAATGAACGAGTGCCGTTTGGGCATCGATTCCGCCTTTGCTATGGGCAATAATATTCACTTTTTGCCCAAAATGAGTTGAAATATCCCTTAATAAAGTGAAAAGTAATTTTCCGTTATCCCATTGGTTGCGTGATCCGGTATCATCAGAATCAAACAATTCTAAAAAGACAGTCTGATAGCCAGCATCACGCGCCACCTTATCCAAATCATTTAAGCCGTGATAAATCGTCTCGCTAAACCAGCTGCTTGCCGAGCTGTTTCGTCCTTGGACGAAGACAATCGGGGGGTAAGAGGGGTTACGATTCTTTGGAGCCTCACCTAGAAACCATTCTCCTGGGGCGGCGTTTTGATCAATGAGAATCACTCCCTTTCCAGTCAAACCTATTATGTATGAAAAATATCAAAGTACTGGGCCGATGACAACGGGCATCAGTCCTATCATGCGTAAATTTTCTTGCCGACAGCTTGTATATAATGTAAAACGAATGTCTATAATGGGTGGGTATCCATCTTCCTTATTCGTTCATACACCGTTTTATGGTAAAATAATTAAAAAACATAGGGCAGTGAGAGATACATATGAATAAACAAAAATTAATCGTCATCATCGGACCGACTGCCGTAGGCAAGACAAAGCTCTCGATTGAGCTGGCGAAGCGGTTTGGCGGAGAAATCATCAGCGGAGATTCAGCGCAGATTTTTAAAGGAATGGATATCGGGACAGCGAAGATCCGTGAAGACGAGATGGAAGGGATCCCGCATCATTTAATTGATGAGAGAGAAGCGGGCGAATCCTATACCGTCTATGAATTCAAGGAAGCGGTGCAAAAGGCGATTGAAGATATTGCGAGCAGGGGGCATATCCCGATTATCGTCGGCGGCACAGGGCTGTATATCCAATCGGTTTTATATGATTATCAATTCCCTGAAACAGCCGCAAACCCGCGGATCAGGGCGGAGCTAGAAGAGAAGGCTGAGAAAGAAGGACGAGACGCTCTTTACGAAACATTGAAGGAGATTGATCCTGCAGCTGCAGAAAAGATTCACCCGAATAACGTAAAACGGGTCGTCCGTGCGCGGGAGGTTTATTACACATCAGGCGTGCGCTTCAGTGAACAGCAGCTTTCCGCCGATAAAACGGAGAATTATGATGCAGCTGTCATCGGTTTGACGAT
>CAJGCH010000342.1 GCA_904501845.1 uncultured Bacillaceae bacterium
AAAAAACCATCAAAACTGACGGAAACGGCTGGTTCGGCCTTAGCGGATTAAAGCCAGGAGCATACGTCATCAAATTGTCCGGCGACCAGCATAAATCCCCTGCCTACCCTGTCATCATAAAAGCAGGAAAGGTCAAAAATATGACCATTATCGGAAAATGAAAAAACTGACCTAAAGAGCTCCATTAAAGGGGGCTTTTGGGTCAGTTTTCGTTTTTTGGAAGAGTCTCGTAAGACTATCAAACAAAACCATTTATCCTTCAATCCTGCAAGACATCATCGGATTCAAATATTGATTAGGGCTTTTCAGCTGAAATGTCCCTGCCTCTTCCGCATAATCGATGATAATTTTCTCATCGAGGAAGACTTCATGATTTTGATTAATGTAGACTGGATAAGCATTCGTCTCCCATTTTTTCATCCCGTCTGGCAGCTCTTTCTGGACGAATAGGTTCCAGACACCGCTCATGACACAGCCGCAGCCTTCCGTTTCATATTTCAAATGGAAGTGCCCTCGTCTGTCTGCCAGCTCGGCATTTATCTTTTCAAGTGCATGTTTTGTCCATATAATATCCATTCTAGTTCTCCCTTCGCTTTCTATTATGCCCATAAAAAAACGGTATTCAAAGTGAATACCGCATGCCCTCAAATGAAAGCGTTTTATTATTAATGCAATTTGGTTGTTCTATGTTTTTCAATCAGATTCTGTAAGGCTGCGACAGCTTCGTCACCGCTATAAGTTCCTTTGTATTTAAAGCCGTGTTCTTCACAATACTTCTGTCCTAGTTCTACAGCAGCTTCCTTTGTCATCTCTTTCTTTAACTCGCCAATGACCATTCCATATGGTGCTTCATAGATTGTACTATATTTTTCTTTTTCCATTGTATCCTATACCCCTTTTTGTCATGTTATCCCTTGACTATCGTTCGAGAATCACAGGCAGCGGCATATCTCTCTTTTTGCCGTTAGTTTGACCACCTACTTAGTAGTCCTACTATCATTATAGTATACTACTATCGGGGATTTTGTCTAATTATAGGATTTTTTCTGCAATCTCCCTCCTTTTGTTTCATATTTCCAACGCACGGCATACCTTCCTATCCTTTAACTATATGTCTCATCTTTGCTATGCTTACCTTGTTTCGCCAATTAATTGGACGTCGGTCAATTCGCCGTATGGCACGAAATAGGTTTCGCCATCCTTTCCGGCTATATGCAGTTTTCTCGCTTGGTCATTGCAGAAATGGATGCATCCTTCCACCGACTCATGGCGGCGGGCGCTCGCTTTATAATAGCTGATGCGCACATTCGCCCCGTATTCCATCGCTTCGGCAATGGTATGATTGATTTCCTCTATCTTTTGTTCGTCCAATTCATTTCTCGTTTCATAGCTATCCTCCTCGGCCCATTCTCGCAGCAAAGAGACATGTTCCGGCAGCATCAATGATGTCCATTTGATTTTCCCTCGGTCCCGAATCATTTAAGGTTTCCTCCAAACTTATGCTTTGTGTCCGCCGACCAATGTGCTTCTCTGCCTAGCCGTTCCTGCCGCGGTATAGGACACAGCCCGCAAGATTGCGTCAGAACCATATTTGCGGCGCATGCGGTCCATGACAAAACCAAGCTCCCTCTTGCGCCAGCCATCCTGGTCGAAAAGGCTGATCTGCATTTCCCGATCAGGCGTGACATTGGAAAGCGTAATGGAAAGCTTCCGAACCGTCTTGCCAGTGTAAAATTTCTCGAATAAAAAGAGGCACATTTCATAAATGTCCATCGTGATATTGGTCGGAATCTCCCGCGTGACGGAACGGTGAAAGCCGCCGCCGAATTCATCCTTGCTGTAATAAACACCAAGACTGACGGTTCGCCCGGCCATTCCTCCTTGACGGGTCCTCCTCGCCACCTCTTCACACATCTCCAAAATTACATGCTTGATTTCTTCCCGCTCCTTGTAGTCGCGCAATAAAACCTGCCCCTTGCCGAAGCTGACCTGGCCTTCCATAATAGGCGCACCAATCTCAGATAAATCAATCCCCCAGGCATGATGGTAAAGCTGATTGCCCATGATGCCGAATTTCTTCTCGAGAGCAGCGAGATCATAACGGGCAAGCTGCCCGACAGAGAAGATGCCCATCGCATTTAACTTCCGCTCAAGCGGCTTGCCGATTCCCCACATCTCGCTCAAAGGAGAGAGCGGCCATAGCTTTGTCTGTACGTCCTCATACCCCCACGCCGCGATGCCCTCCTTCTTTGCCTCAAGATCAAGGCAAAGCTTCGCCATCAGCATATTCGGGCCGATTCCAATTGCGCACGGCAGCTGGAACTCCCTGTCAATCTCATCCTTGATTTTCTCCGCGATTTCCCATACATCTCCCCAAAGCCTCCCTGTTCCGTTCACCTTAAGGAAGCTTTCATCCACACTATATGTATGGATGGAGTTCTTCGGTACATACCGATTGAACAGCCGGCTGATTTCCGTCGAGATCCGCAGATAAGTGGACATACTAGGATTAACGAGCTGAATCCGCGGATCGTCTGGAATCTCAAACAGCCTTGATCCCGTCTTAATGCCGAATTCCTTCTTCATCTTAGGAGATGAAGCAAGCACGACCGAACCGCTCCGGTCTGTATTGGCGACAACCGCCAAATAGCATTCAAGCGGGTCAAGCCCCATCATCACGGCTGAACAGCTTGCAAAGAAACTTTTCATATCTACGCACATCACATAATCATTTGGCAAATTGCTGTAATCCATCATCCCATGAACCTCTTTCCAACAAAACAGAATATATGTTCGTATTACATTATACCCACAATGATAAGCGAATATACGTTCGTATTCAATGGTAATTTATTTACAATCTGTT
>CAJGCH010000343.1 GCA_904501845.1 uncultured Bacillaceae bacterium
AAAGATAAAGCCTAAATGGTTCATGCGGAACTGGGCGATTTTCTTATCCTTCATTTTTGTCATTTCTTGGCCCTCGATATAAATCGTGCCGCGGCTGGCCTTGTCAATGGAGGAAAGAACATTAAGAAGGGTTGTTTTCCCGGAACCGGAGGCGCCCATTATTCCGATGAATTCGCCCTTTTGAATCGTCAAATCAATCCCCTTTAACACTTCCTGCTTATTAAACTTATTGCCATAAAATTTATGGACCTTGACTGCTTCAAGAATATTCATGTATTCGTCACTCCTTTTCCTATTGACTTAAGTGTATAAGAAGGGGAGGGCCAATTCCTGCTATTTGGCGAACAAACAAGAAAAGCATGTGACATTTTTGTCACACACTTATGACCGAGTCAAATTCATTTCGTTTCGGGAAGAGGAGGGTGAAGGTCGTGCCCTCTCCAACCGCTGATTCTACGCTGATTTTGATATGCAAGGCAATCGCAGCCTGCTTCGTTAAATAAAGGCCCATACCGCTTGAGGAGCGGTCGTTATGGGCGGTTGTCGACGTGAATCCTTTATCAAAGATGCGGGATATGTCCTTTGCGTCTATGCCGCGTCCGTGGTCGGTGATTTGCACATATGTATGATAGTCATCCTTATAGCTCTTCAGGATAATATCATCATGCTCGCTGTATTTTACGGCATTCGTCAATAGCTGCCGGATGATGAAGGCGGTCCATTTCGCATCCGTCAATACGGTATCTGCCTCAAGCTCCAAATCAAAGCCGATTCCTTTTTGCAGGCACCAGGATTGCAGCATTTTGATTTCCTGAACAATCAATGGCTTCAGTGAAACCTTCTCGATAAAGAGGTCGTTATGCATGAAGGGTATCCGCTTATGATGGAGCTGTGTATCGAGTAAAAGGTGTATTCTCAGCCATTCATACATGAGCTGTGCCTGCATTTCCTCATCCTCCATTCGGTCGATGATCAGCTTCATCGCCGTGAGCGGGGTCTTCACTTCATGTATCCATGCCAGCAAATCATCCTTCTCATATTCGAGCATGGCCGTGTTCTCGTATGCCTCTTCGCGAAGTGAATTCGTTTGCCGAAGGAGAGCCTCCTTAACAATTCTCTCAAATGGACTCGAAGGAGGAGGGAGGAGCTCGGTATCCAGGTCAGATGTCCATTCATCCAGTTCTTGATAGAATTTCGTTTCTTTCCTATAGCGGAAGCGAAGAAAGATGAGAAAGAGAATCGTTGATAAAAATACGGCATACAAAACAGGCATGAACGGGATGGAGTGGTCCAGCCAGGAAACCAAAAGAATCATGCCCTGTGCCAAAACCATCATCAAAATCCAGCTTATTCTCTCTTTCAGGAATCTTCCTATCATGTGGCCGGCTCCTCTTCTTTCGCGATATAGCCTTGTCCGACCTTTGTCTCAATCATCTGGCCGAGGCCAATCTGCTCAAGCTTTTTACGGAGGCGGTTCACGTTAACGGTGAGCGTATTATCACTGACAAAGCGCTCATCCTCCCATAAAGCGCGGATCAAGGAATCCCGGCTGACAATCTTGTCCTTATGCTCGATCAATTGCTTAAGGATAAAGCACTCGTTCTTCGTCAGCTCAATCTCCGTTTCTTCCTTGCTGATTGTATTTCGCTCAAAATCAATGAGCGCTCCGCACCATGTCTTCAGAGCAGATGCTTCCGCATTATAATTATAGGTCCGCCTAAGAATCGCCTGAATCTTCGCCAGCAGCACATCGAAATGAAACGGCTTTTGCACGAAATCATCGGCCCCAAGCTGCATGGACATGACCATATCGGTTGGATGATCACGAGAGGATAGGAAAATAATCGGCACATTCGAATGATTGCGAATCATCCGGCACCAATGGAACCCATCATATTTAGGAAGCTGGATATCAATGATCACTAAATCAGGCTTGGCATCTGTGAACTCAGCCAGCACATTGGAAAAATCCGCGATTCCGCTAACCTCATAAGACCAATTTGTAAGCCGGTCCTGCAGTTCCTGGAATAAGGTTTTGTCATCTTCAATGACTAATAGTTTAAACAAGAGTATCACCACATTCCTATCTATATCATTGCTAAAAGCGTACCATAAAAGATTTGAAAGAGAAATGGAAGAAATGAGGAGGGAAGGTGTTAGGGGGAGAGAGAAACGAATTTGAAAGATGCCCCCTAAGGAGCATGTCTGCAAGTATGGGCAGCTCATCTGAACTGACGTCCATGAAAGCAACGGAATTCAGAAATATCAGCTGTGAACGGATGTAATTTTTAGATTATTCAATCAATTTATGATAATCTAAGAGAATCATAATCTAGAGAATATAGACAGAAGGAAGTGCCTCTATGAAAAAGAAATTAACCACTCCGCAAGTTCTTTTATCTGCCGCAATTATCGCGACCATCCTGACCATTTCAGGGGCGGTGATTGAGTGGGAGAAGAAAATACATGCTGGGATTTTTGCTTTTATCATTGCCTTATTGGCATCTAAGATCGCTCAGCTGATCATCAAGGAAGAACCGGCAGAGGAATAGGGCTTCCCCTTAAACCTGTGGTCTAAAAATACAGACAAATCAAAGACATCTCTTTGAATGTCAGGCCCTGTTTTTGAGTCTCCGAAACTTAAATCTGGAATGCTTCTTGATGATTATCATAAAAACTTCTTTGACGCTTATTTGAAATTATGGATATAAAACTGTTATTTAAAAGGAGAAGGTGCTTATTAGCAAGTACTTATTAACCTCTAATGGATTTAACACTGAGGCAATCAAAACCGTCTTTTTGGAGAACGTTGATAAAGCAGCTAATGATTCAAGGGTTTCCATTATTACAACGGCATCA
>CAJGCH010000344.1 GCA_904501845.1 uncultured Bacillaceae bacterium
ATATCTCCGCCAATCATGATTTTTCCTCCCTTATCCTCTGCATCCCGTATATGGGCCATAGCCTTATTAATCGCCTCTTCATTAATAAGCGGCCCGATTTCCACTCCTTCTTCAAGCCCATTGCCAATCCTCAGCTGGCTGGCCTGCTCCGTGTATCGTTTCGTGAATTCCTCATAAACTCCTGATTGCACGAGGATTCGGTTAGCGCACACGCAGGTTTGTCCTGCATTCCGGAACTTCGAAGCGATAGCTCCCTCAACAGCCTTGTGGATATTGGCGTGGTTGGTGACGATAAACGGCGCATGCCCGCCAAGTTCAAGCGAGATTTTCTTGACCGTATCCGCCGCTCCCCTCATTAAAATCTTTCCGACCTCCGTTGAGCCCGTAAAGGTTAGCTTGCGAACACGCTCATCCTTTTGCCAAACCTCAGTAATGCGCTTTGCGTCTCCAGTCACAATATTGAACACACCTGCTGGAACACCCGCCTCCTCAGCCAGCTCTGCCAGTTTCAATGCCGTAAACGGCGTTTCCTCTGACGGTTTGAGCACAACCGTGCAGCCTGCAGCCAAGGCTGGACCTACTTTTCGGGTAATCATCGCTGCGGGGAAATTCCAAGGCGTAATCGCTGCAACCACCCCAACAGGCTGTTTATGGACAAAAATCCGCTTATTAGGATGAGTTGCTGGAATCGTCTCGCCGTATATTCGTTTTCCCTCTTCTGCAAACCAGGTAATAAAGCTATTCGCATAGGCAATCTCCCCCTTTGCCTCCGCTAGCGGCTTCCCTTGTTCTGTTGTCAGCGTTTCAGCCAATTCATCTGTATGCACATGAATCAAGCGAGCCCACTCAAGCAAAATGGCTGAGCGATCGGCGGCTGTTCGTTTAGCCCAAGCTTTGCCGGCCTCATAGGCTGCCGTTACCGCTCTTTCCGCCTCATCCTCCCCTCCATCAGGAACCGTGCCAATCAATTCCTGCGTGGCTGGATTCAATACTTGAATCGTTTTTTCTGTTTCAATCCACTCACCTGCTATATACATCTTGGCTGGGAATAAGTTTGTCATATCATCCGCTCCATTCTTTTTTATGTCACTTTCTATAGAGCTATTTTACTTCGTAGGTGTTCATTTGTGGTATTATCCCTCATTATCCCTTAAACTGGAATTGATGACAATTTTTAAAATTCTATATAAAGGGGGCGCTGATTTGAATAATCCTAAAAAGAAGAAGAAAAGGAGAAAGCCTTCTCTAACTCTTCGAACAAATATTCTTCTCTTCACGGTATTTCTCCTATTTACGGCCTTAATATTACGTTTAGGCATCCTGCAGATTGTCCATGGAGATACCTACAAAAAGGAAGTCGAGAAAACAGAAGACATTACCGTTAACAAACCTGTCCCCCGTGGGCTCATTTATGACCGTAATTATAAATTAATTGTGGATAATGAAGGGGTTAATGCCATTACCTATACACGAAGCAAGACTGTTAAGACCACAGAAATGGTTGAGGTAGCTGAAAAGCTGTCCAAATTCATCTCCATCAGTGATGAGGAGATGGAGGAAATCAAGGAAAGGGATATGAAAGACTTTTGGATTATTCTCCACCCTGAAGAAGCAAAGAAAAAAATCACAAAAGCAGAATATCAGAAGGAAAGCGACGGGAAATTAGAGAGCAATGACTTGTATAAATTGCAGCTTGAACGGATAACAGAAGAGGAACTCGCCTCCCTATCCAAGCAAGACTTAAAGACCCTTGCAATTTTCCGCAAGTTCAATAGCGGCACATACTTAACCCCCGAGATTGTCAAAAACGAAGGGGTGACGAATAAAGAGATGGCTCTTGTCAGCGAGAATCTCGACGAATTGCCGGGTGTTGACACCTATGTTGACTGGAACCGGAAGTATCCGTATGATTCCACACTCAAGTCCATCCTAGGACGGACTTCTTCTGCCAATACCGGCATTCCTGCGGAAAAGGTAGATTACTATACTTCCAAAGGCTATAGCCTGAATGAGCGCATAGGACTGTCCAATCTTGAACTCTATTATGAGGATATCCTGCACGGGCAAAAAGGCAAATTTAAAACGACTCTTGATAAAGACGGAAATGTTATCGGCACTGAAAGCCTGACTGACGGCCAGCGCGGCAAAGATCTTGCCTTAACCATCGATATCGATTTCCAGAAGAAAGTAGAAACAATCATCGAGAATGAGCTGAAAGCTAATAAAGGATCTGGGAACACCAAATACTTGGACCGAGCCTTTGTTGTCGCCATGGACCCGAAAACAGGAGAGATTCTTTCCCTGGCAGGGAAACGCTATTACTATGATGAAGAGAAACGCAACTATGTGATGAGCGATTATGCCCAAGGGGCTTATACTACCGCCTATGCGATGGGATCATCCGTTAAGGGCGCAACCATCCTGGCCGGCTTTCAAGAAGGGGTCATCTCTCCCGGAACCGTCCATATTGATGCACCAATTAAACTTAAAGATACAAACGCTAAGAAATCATATACCAACATGGGACCTGTCAGTGATTTAACCGCCCTAAAACGGTCATCAAACGTCTACATGTTCAAGACTGCCCTTGCAATAGGAGGAGCAGCTTACACAAGAGCAGAGCAAACAATGAACGTTACCGATGAATCATTCGACATCATGCGGAACCATTATAGCGAGTTTGGCCTTGGCAAACGTACTGGTGTAGACCTCCCTGGCGAGCAGATTGGCTATAAAGGGAGCATAAGGCACGCAGGGTTATTGATGGACTTTTCCATCGGCCAATATGATACGTATACTCCATTGCAGCTGGCTCAATATGTTTCCACGATTGCCAATGGCGGCTACCGGATGGAAC
>CAJGCH010000345.1 GCA_904501845.1 uncultured Bacillaceae bacterium
GCTTCCTCTTTATCATGAAATGTGATTTCGAACCGAAGGTCGCCTCCATTTCTGATGAGAGAACACTGATACGAAATGTTGAAATGGCGATTACAACGAAAAATATGAAATCGATTCTTTATCCTCATATGCCCGAGGAAGGCATGATAGAGGAAAGTGAGCTGAAGATTCATCAATCCTCTCATGCTCGCTATTTTGAAGACTTTTTGAAATTCGTTGAGTACGGTGAATCCAAACAGGAAATCATGAAAAACCATGTCATAGAAATGGTACAAGAGCATATCGGGGAAGTGTATGAACCCGAAAGCGAGGAACGCAGACAGTTTGAGGAGGCAATCGAAATCTGGGCGGATAGCCCGAAGCGGGAACTGCAGGAAAAGCTCTCTACCGACCAAGTTGTCGAGGCAGCTGCCCAATTAATAGAGCGTGAACCGGAAGTGGAACTGAAGATGAAGCTCGATAGCACAAGCATCAAAGGGCTGTTGGCGGATTTTGGCGAAACCATTCATTTAGCCAAAATCAATAACCGTTATGTCCTTCTTGTGGAAGCTGACACCATTTTATTCGAGAAAGGCTTCTCCCCTATCGAGTTTCATAAACCAGATGATCTGCATCAAGTTATAGAGAAAATCAGCAAAAAGTCTTATGAGGCGAATACATTTTAATCGACCGAACGGTTAAAAGGGATAAAATCACCTGGATAATTGGTGATTTTATCCCTTTTTATCCTTACAACTATATTTGTCACCATTCAAACACAATCCCTGCAAAGCGATCAACTGGTTCATCAATCATTTAGGTATTTCCATGCGCAATGTTCATTTACCTGTTCGAATCCCACTATCATGACATTTTCTCTATTCCTTTTTTTTCCTGGAAACCGATATACTTAGAGATGTATTGGTAAACCGGACTCCCCAATCCGGCAATAACTATGATGAGGAGGTAACACGTGTCTGTTTTTTTCCTTTACTTCTTTTTTCTCGCTTCATTCCTGGCTGTTCTGGCCGTCATTCGGAAAGGACCAAGAATTGGTCTTTATGCAGCAATCTTGGTCTATCTTGCAATAGGTTCACTGGCTACTGTCTTATTGATTGGTGAAATTCAAAACCCGTCTATTGATGCCAATATTGGACTAGGAATAGCTTTGTTGCTGATGGAATGGATGAGCATTGCCGGCTTTATTCTGGCGATAATCATCGCTTCTGCCAGCTATATTATGAAAAGGAAACAAGCCTCCTGACTTACAGATTGTTTTCCTTAAACCAAACAAGCAGGAGATGGGTCCATTAAGACCATCTCCTAGACCATCTCCTGCTTGTTGGCTCTCCTATCATCCATTTGCCAGCATGCGCTGCTCGCGCTCCCCGATTACATATTCAAGCGTTTCCTTATCAGATGATGTCGGCAGTGTATAGGAATGATGGTATTTCTCATCTCCTTTGCCTGTAATCAATATCCAGTCGCCATCGGCAGAATGCCGGCAAGCATATTCGATTGCCTCTGTCCGATCTAATATGACTACACCCTTTTTAGATGTATTGAGGCTATGAAGGATATTCGCCATCTCGCTTTCAGATTCCGAATGAAGATCATCGAGTGTTAGAATATAGAGGTCACTTAAGAGCATGGATGCTTCCACCATTTTTTTGCGCTTGCTCTTGTCCCTGTCCCCCCGGAATCCAAAGATATGGATAATCCGCTTTGCTCCCATCTCACGCGCGGTCTTCAAGCAATGGCTGAAAGCATCTCCAGTATGCGCATAATCAATTACAAAGGTCGCGCCATTTGGAAGCTTTTTCACTTCAAAGCGGCCTGGCACCCCTTCAAATCCCTTTAGTGCGGCGATGATTTCCAGAGGATTCAGGCCTAATGTTCTGGCAGCCTGATAGGCAAGAGCGGCATTGTGCAGGTTATGTGTTCCCATGATAGGAAGGACTAAAGGTAAACAGAGCCCTGACTCCTCAATTAGCTCGGCCTTCCCGGCGCTTGCTCTAATACATAGGTCGGCATTCCTGCACCCGGTGGTTGAGAGATTAATCATTTCTTCGTTTGAAAGCATTCCGCACAGCCTGCTGCCCCATTGAGTATCAATATCGACAATGGCTGTTCCCTTTTGTTTGAGCTTTTCGAATAATTTTGCCTTCGTTAAGAAATAATCCTCCATATTCTTATGGTAATCTAAATGGTCATGGTCCAGATTAGTAAAAATCGCGATATCATATTCAATACCCTCCACACGATATTGGGACAAGGCATGTGAGGATACCTCCATGATTACATACTCATCCTTGCTTTTATTGAGGGCCTTTTGCAGGGTCAGGGCATCCATGGTCGTATTCACGGTCGACTCTTCTTTCTCCCCATTGACGATATTGTAAACCGAACCGAACAACGAGCATGTTTTCCCTGCATGCTCGAGAATATGCTTTAACATAAAGGAAGTCGTTGTCTTTCCATTCGTGCCTGTGATGCCGATAACAACCTTATTTCCCTGGTCGGGGTTATAGAATATTCGCGCTAACTGCGCGAGAGCTTTGCGTCCATCAGAGACACGGAAATATGGTACATCTGTATTGATTTCCTTCTCGTCTTTCTCTCCGACAATAGCGGCTGCTCCCGCTTCCACTGCTGATTGAATATACTTATGCCCATCAACCATATAACCTGCAATGGCCACAAACAAATCTCCTTTAGAAACCTTACGGGAATCATTTGTTATGCCTCTTATATTTATTGAACCTGCTTTTGCAGGAAGATCACTCATTATGCCTTCTAATAATTGATTCAGTTTCATTTGTTGCAACTCCTTAACGCTCAATACCACAGCTGCCTACCCTTATGAGTAACA
>CAJGCH010000346.1 GCA_904501845.1 uncultured Bacillaceae bacterium
CTGCTTCCCCATACCCCGCCTGCATGCGAGGTTTTAAATTTATATTAAGTGTGATTAAGCACTTTTAATGACGGATTCTTTTATCAGCCATCCTTGCAGCTTGTCAAATAACAATAGGAATACGACTGCAATGATGCTTCCTTTAATTAAGTTGAATGGGATAATCGCTGCTGTGATGTAAGCGCGGATCTCCGGCCCTGACATATTCCAGCCCAGCAATTTGCTGTATACAGGGAGCAGCACATAGTAATTCATTATGCTCATGAAGCCGGCGAGAATAATGGTTCCGCCGATGAGGCCAATGATCATGCCTTTTTTGCTGCCTGTCTTTTTATACAGATAGTAGACCGGCAAGATAAATGAGACGCCGCCGATGAAGTTAGCGAAATGCCCGACTGGTATGCCTGTCTCGCTGCCAGTCATCATGAAATCAAGGATATTTTTTAAAAGTTCGACCATAATGCCGGCCATCGGCCCCATAACGAGTGCCGCAATCAAGGCTGGAACATCACTGAAATCGATTTGCAAGAATGCAGGGAATCCTGGAAACGGGAAGTTCAAAATCATGAGAACATACCCTATGGCGCCGAGAATTCCAATCTTGACCATTTTTTGGATTTTGCTGCTTTTGTTGTTCATTTTCCTCTCTCCTTTAGGTTTTGGCGCTACCTCTAATAGAAGAAAGGTTCTGTTATTCCTGATTCAAAGCCTTGTTCCATTAAAAAACCCTTTATCATAGTCGATAAAGGGAGAATTAGGCAATGTGAAATAAACGTTCAGGAATGTTCATTTTTCGAACGTTAACAGAGACCTCCATCTTCTCCCATCCAGACTATACTGTCGGCTTTGGAATCTCACCAAATCCTGCCTAAAAAGGCTCGCGGGCTTAGAATGCTTGCATTCATCACCGCCGGTAGGGAATTTCACCCTGCCCCGAAGATAGACCATATTATGTTTTTGAATCATCATTCAAATGCTACAATAGTAAACATAATGAATGACTCTTCATTGCAAGGATACCATCTGGCTTTCATAAACACAAGAGAAAAGTATCCAGTTCCTAATTGACAATAAAAAAACGTTCATATAAGGCCGAAAGAATTAATTTTTGAAATATCAAAATAGTAAGCGTTTACATAATTGACACATAGAATGACAGTCTTGTAGAGTGAAACCATAGCAAATTTTCCAACAGGAAGGTGACAATTTTGTTTAAAGTTCTAGTTGCAGATGCAATCAAGCCGGATGGTTTAACTCCCTTCGCCGGCAGAGAAGATATTGTTGTGGTTCAAAAGACAGTTGAAGAAGCAAAGAGCAATCTGCACGAATTTGATGCCTTGCTAGTCCGAAGCGCCACAAAGGTGACAGAGGCACTGCTAGATGAAATGACCGCATTGAAAATTATCGCCAGAGCAGGAGTCGGTGTCGACAATATTGATGTTCCTTCTTGTACGAAGCGCGGCATTATCGTCGTGAACGCGCCTGATGGGAATACGATTTCCACAGCAGAGCATACATTTGCGATGATTGCCTCCCTCGCGCGAAACATACCTCAAGCTCATCAAACCGTTAAAAACAGAGGCTGGGAACGCAACCGTTTCGCCGGTACAGAATTAAAAGGCAAGACACTCGGCATCGTAGGCATGGGCCGCATTGGCTCAGAGCTGACCAAGCGAGCGAGGGCCTTCCAAATGAATGTGTTTGCTTTCGATCCATTCTTGACCGCTGAACGGGCGAAAGAACTGCATGTCAGCACTGGAACGCTCGAGGAATTAATGGCTATATCTGATTTTATTACCGTACATACTCCTTTAACGAAAGACACGAAAGGCCTGTTTAATCGGGAAACGATCCAGCATTGCAAGGATGGGGTTTATCTCATCAACTGTGCACGAGGCGGGATTATCGACGAGGAAGCTCTGTATGAGGCTGTAGAATCCGGCAAGGTGGCCGGGGCTGCCCTCGATGTGTTTGTGGAGGAGCCTCCTGTCGACAATCGGCTTCTCAAGCTTAACCAAATTATTGTCACGCCGCATTTGGGCGCATCGACGAAGGAAGCTCAATTAAATGTGGCAAAACAAGTAGCCAACGAGGTCGTATCCTTTGTTGACGGTATACCGGTATCCAATTCCATCAATCTGCCTGCCATACCTGCTGAACTTTTCAACCGGATTCAGCCATACTATCAATTGGTGAGGACTCTGGGAAGCTTTCTTTCCCAATTCATTAATGAAGGCATCAAGGAAATTTCCGTTACCTATGGCGGGAATACGTTTGACTATGATACTAGCATTCTTACTAAGGCTTTGGTTTCCGGCTTCTTCAAAGGGCGTGTTGATGTCAATGTCAATGAGGTAAACGCCCTTCTCTACGCCAAAGAGAGGTCAATCACGATTGGGGAGAAGATTTCTAACGAAGCTCACGGGTATTCCTCAAGCGTGACGGTGAAAATTGTCGGGGAATCGAAGACAATGGAAGTAAAGGCAACCTATATCAAAGAATATGGACCGAGGATTATTGCCATCAATGATTTTAAGATTGATTTCTATCCAGAAGGACATATCCTCTATATCCAGCATCAAGACCGTCCTGGTGTTATCGGTGTTGTCGGCAAGAAGCTCGGGGATATGAATCTCAATATCGCTACCATGCAGGTTGGCCGTAAAGAAGCAGGCGGTGAGGCCATTATGGTGCTGACGTTTGATGAGGAAATTCCCGAGGAAGCACTAGCAGATCTTGCAGACAGTCAAGAGCTTTCAATCGTCCAAGGAATTGAATTACCGCATTGTTAAGTTTATTAATAAGGAAAAGCCAGTTCATCACTGAACTGGCTTTTC
>CAJGCH010000347.1 GCA_904501845.1 uncultured Bacillaceae bacterium
ACGCCGCTGAGCAAACAGGAAAGATTGGCTTCGATCCGGTTGAAGCAGTCCTGGAAATATCAGTGATGACGATTTTAACAATCATCGTTCTTGTCACTGAACCCAAAAAAAGCTAAACACCTATTGTTATATAAGCAAAACACAGCTTCTCCTGTGAACTGCCCCTTAAAAGTTAGACAAATTAATCTAACTTTTAAGGGGTGTTTTTTTCTCTCCAAAATAAAAAAGCCGTCCAAAAAAAGTGACAGCCTCAAGCATATGGTCTTTATTCCATTACTATACTTACGACTAAGTATACGACTAAGCAGAGCGCGATGCTTTTTATATATAAGCCAGCCGCTTGTTTTGCTGACTCTTCTTCCTCTTGCTTGCTCATTTTGATTGATTGGATGGAACCATAAAAAATCCCAGCCATAATAGCGATAATCAGTGGAATCGTATTCATGTAAACAGCCCCCTCAAAACTATCCTACCATATTTATATGGAAATCTTTAATGAAGAGGCGCCTTGTACCACGCTCCCCATTTTGATTTTTTACCAGATAAATTTCAATCTGAATGCATCCGCTCACATGCCTCAAGAACCCGTTCACATTGTCTCACTGTCTGGATGATTTCCCTGAAGGAGCCCCCTCCAGTCAGTTCCTGTGAATGAGCGAGGTTGTTACGCAACCGCTCAAGCTTATTAAAAAAGCGCTCAGCCTCCGCTCTTGATGGAAAGCCTAGATTGGCCAACAGCCCCTTATTCTTTACAATCAAGGTTTTCTTGTCACTTAATTGCAGACAGTCAAGGAGTGTGATTTCCTCATTCAGTTCCTTTCTCAGCTCATATACGTGCTCAGCATTTCTCAGACGCTCAGAACTGATTTTCCCTTTCCAGCTCCCGTCTTGGTACACATCCTTGACCACATGGAGAAGATGCATTTCCATCAAGGAAATGATGCCGAATAAGAGCATACGAATTGGCGGTTTCTGCAGGTCAGCCAATGTAACGAGTCTTGTGACCTCATTCCTCTCCAGGATAAAGATTCGGTCAATATGCTCAAATAAATACAGAAGATGGATCAGCGGTGTTGATTCAGAGACTAGATCGGAAGGCTGAAACCGGACCACGGAACCGCTCCGTCTTTCCAAAAAGCCAAATACCTTGCCTTTTTCCTTAAGTCCAACCACATCAAAGCCTGTCCGCTCCATGTATTCCTTAATCATGTCCATCTTCCCATTTGCCTCAAAGCTGACCAATTCCTCAGAGATATGGTTTACATGAATATTCTCTTCAAATAACTTCCGTAATTCCCTGTAAGGGCTTGGTATGGAGGATTTTTTCTGATTCATCCTTTAAGGCTCCTTCTATGTATACTATTTACTTATTATTAATATCGTACCTTCTAGAAGGAATATCCGTAAACTCATATACTTGAAATCTTAGATTGCTAATCTCAAAAGCGTCTAGTACCCATCCAGTAAAAAAGCATTTCTCCCACAGAAGAAATGCTCTTGCTCCTTTACCCTTGTATTCCCTTCGACCCTTGCTTATCCGCCTCTGATACGGACTGCAAATGCTCCTGATAGGACTGCCAATAGATAAGCGCGACCAAGACCGCTCCCCCAATAGCATTGCCTAGAAAAACAGGAATGAAGTTGCCGAAATACTCAGCCCAAGAAAAATATCCTTCAAAGATGGCAGCTGGGATGATGAACATATTGGCGACCACGTGCTGAAAACCGATTGCGACAAAGGCCATAATCGGAAACCAAATCGCAGCAATCTTCCCCCCAATGTCCTCCGCTCCATAGGAAAGCCAGACAGCAAGCCCGACGAGCCAGTTACATCCGACTGCCGAGATCAGTGCCGGCCAAAAATCAGCCTCAAGCTTATGTCCGGCTGTATCCACCACTTTCTCCAAAAAAGCCCCGCTTGAGGTGAGCTCTGCCAGATGACCGAAAAAGTAGGCGACAAATAGAGCTCCCGCAAAGTTACTAAGGGTGATCCAAAACCAGTTGTGAACAAGCCTTGACCAGCGGACCCTTCCTGTCAGGCATGCCATTGGCACTGCCATCATATTGCCGGTCAGCAGCTCTCCTCCAGCAATTAAGATTAAAATAAGACCTAAAGGGAAAACGGCCGCTCCTAAAAACGCCCCAAACGTCCCCCACTCTTCCGGCAAGCTTGCCGTCACCCGGATGGATAATAAATACCCAGCTGATATGTAAGCTCCACCTAAAAACCCTAATAACAGTACACTTTTCAGATTCATGCTTGTCTTCTTTACACCAGCTTCAACAGCATACGCAGCAATATCCTGCGGACTCTTATATGCCATGTTTGATCCTCCCGTCTCTAGTATCATTTTTCTTTACCACTAATTAGGGGGTTCTATCCATGTCCTGCACCATTAATTATATTCATACCCAAATACAACCAAAAGGGTCTATTTTATGAAACTTTATCCTACTAGACAATAAAAAATAGAGCTGCACTTCAACTCGCAGCTCTCTACTAAAAAGTTTATACTAGTTTCTTATTTTCAAATTCGGCTGATTCAATCATCTTATCGAGCTTGATAATGCTTTGCCTTGCCTTTTCATAGTCAATCTTCCGATAATGATGCAAGCCGCCTTCTTCTTCATCCATTTCATCCGCCCATTTGACAATTTGCTGCAGCGGCGTCCGAACGATGTCATTTGTCGGCAGGAAAGAATCAGTATGAAATAGAATCGCAAGAGAAATCGTCTTCGCTTTAACGGGATTTTCTCCAAGACGAATCAGCAATTTATGCGCGCGCTCCGCTCCCTTTATGGGATGGATATCATTCTTGCGATA
>CAJGCH010000348.1 GCA_904501845.1 uncultured Bacillaceae bacterium
AATAGCTAGAACTAAGCGTGCGTCTTTCCTCCTTTTTAAATAAATGTTTTCCTAGGAGCCTATTATGAAAAACTGTATGGTAAATAAAAGCTGACCAGAAAGCCCGCTTCAATTACGGAGCTTTCTGGTCAGCTTCTTTTTGTGTAATTATTTTAAGTTTGTTTCCCCAGCAAGGGAAGCTTCTGTTTCTTCTGCTGGTTTTTCAGCCGTCACGCTTGCAATAATACAGCCAACAATAAAACCGAATAAGGCAAAGGTGATCCAGCCCATAGACAAATCATAGAACGGTACATATTTCGCAAGGATGTTGTCAATTGCTCCTAATGAAATGCCGAAACCGTGGATTCCTTCCACAAAGCTCATTAAGAGTGTGGAGACCATTGTACAAATATAGACAACACGGCGACTCTTAAAGGCAGAATCAGCGAGTACTAGTAAAATGAGCACAATGGTGATTGGATACAAGAACAGCAATACCGGAGTAGAGTAGGTAATTAAGTTCGACAACCCTACATTGGCCACACATGCGGAGAACAACGTGAAAACAATTGCATATGTTTTATAGCTGAACTTTGGCACTAATTTATAGAAATATGCTGCACAAGCTGACGTTAGCCCAACGCTCGTAGTCAAGCAAGCGATAATAATAATGAAGGCAAGCAGGATTTGACCGAGTGTACCCATGTAATGTTTTGAGGCCCCTGAAAGAATAGGTGCTCCATTATCAGCAAGCCCCAGGGCTGTTACAGATGTTGAACCGATGTAAGCAACAAAGATATAAACGAGCGCCAATAAGCCAACACCGATAACTCCTGATTTAAGGACGGATGTAAAGATAGCCTTCTTTGACTTCTGTCCATATAGTTTCACTGAATTGATGATTAGTATTCCAAATGCAAGTCCACCGAGTGCATCGAGTGTATTGTACCCTTGCAGAAACCCATTGACAAAGGCTGCAGAGTCATAGCCTTCTTGCGGCATGGATTGTGAGCCGAGCGGATTTACGAAGGACATGATGATAATAACTGCGATGAACAGCAGCATTAAAGGTGATAGTATTTTGCCGATTCGATCCACAATCCTAGTAGGGTTCAAGGACAGCCATAAGGATATACCGAAAAAGAGAATCGTATAGATTAATAGTTTAATAAGATGATTGTCTTCGCCGATGAATGGGGCAACCCCAATCTCATAAGAGACAGTGCCTGTCCTTGGCAAGGCAAAGAATGGTCCAATGGTCAAGTAGAGAAGGACCGTGTATGCGATTCCGTATACAGGATGGACCCTTGCTGCAAGCGGCTGGACATTATCTACACCAGAAATCCCAATAGCTATGATTGCTAATAAAGGAAGGCCTACGCCGGTGACGAGGAAGCCTGCAACGGCAATCCACATGTTCGTGCCGGATAATTGTCCGAGATAAGCAGGAAAGATAAGGTTTCCTCCGCCAAAGAATAAGGAAAACAGCAACAACCCAATAATCAGGTATGCTGATATAGGAAGTTTTTTATCCATGAGTTAGTACTCCTCTCTAGGTGTTTGAATTATCTGAATATTAAGATGGATATATGTTATCTTTCGATAATTTATCCACTTACTATACCAGAAAGAAAATCATACATACAATGAAAAAAGATTTCCAACTAATGTATTGCGTAAGACAGGAGAGGGAAGATGCGTCATTTCTTAGTTAATATTTGGGTATGAACGTTAAATCAAATTAAATCATGAAGGAGCGGTGGAATGCAGACTGACAGGTGAAGTTGTGTCTTTTTCTATATGTAGAACAGATTAACAATTTAGTGAAATTTCCTCTCTATCATTTTGACATTATGAATTCTGTAAAATTAAGAGTGAGAAAATGCTGGATTTCGATTTTAAAATACTGTTTTGACCCATAAATATTCTTAATGGTTGCTATACGAAATTTCTTTTTCTATAATAAAAAATGGATGTATTTAGAATATTTTATAAAAATATACATCTCGCAAACAGGGAGGGAGAACGATGAATTTATCAGCTCAACTTCATGAAACAGCAGCCAATTTTACGTCAAAACCAGCATTTATCTTTATGGACCGGGAAACAAGCTATACGGAATTTAACCATGCGGTGACACAGTTTGCTGATGGCTTGCAAAGCCTGGGAATTAAACAAGGGGATAATGTGGCACTGCTGTTGGGGAATTCGCCTCATTTCATTATTGGCTTATACAGTTTATTCAGAATAGGTGCGACAGCAATCCCCGTAAACCCGACTTACACGCCGGATGAGATCTCCTACATATTAAAAAACGGGGATGTTAAAGCGGTTATAGCGCTTGATTTACTCATTCCATTGTTCGAAAAGATTGATAGAATCCTGCCAAGCATCGAGCATTATATCATCTGCCCGTCTGAAGTTTCTGAACGTCCTGTGCCAGAAGACCTTTCAATCAGCTTAAAAATGAAATCGTTTACAAGTGTGATTTTAGGGGGCAGCGGCTCACTGATTGAAGCAGAAACGGCGGAAGAGGATACAGCCATTATCCTCTATACATCAGGGACAACCGGAAAGCCAAAAGGAGCGATGCTTTCTTATCGCAATTTATATTGCAATGCACGGGATGTGGCAGATTATTTAGGCATTAATGAGCATGACCGTGTTATTACGGTATTGCCAATGTTTCATGTTTTTTGTTTGACTGTCTCTCTTAACGCTCCTTTGCTGAATGGAGGAACGCTTGTCATCATTCCAAAATTCAGTCCAAAGGAAGTTTTTCATGTGGCGAGGAAATATGATATTACCTTGTTTGCAGGTGTGCCGACGATGTTCAATTA
>CAJGCH010000349.1 GCA_904501845.1 uncultured Bacillaceae bacterium
GCCATTTGAACCATTTCATCACTGACAGGCTTTGGCTTATATTCATCGTCTTTTTCCCATATAGTATTTGCCACGAGCTTCGCCTCATTTCTTTAAAATATATTCCTATACTTAATTCGGCTAATGTTTGGTTTATCCTTCTTGTTTAGGTAATCGCGAAAAAATAATTCCATTTGTTCGCCAAAATGACTGAATGATAGATAATGGGAGGTCAGAACATAGAGAGCGTCTTGCAACCAGGAATAGAGATAAACAGCAAAGGTTGATTTCAAGAAATGAATGATTGAAACTCCAATTCTTTATGGCTCTCAAAGTCAGAGTATCTATAAGACTTTTTTAAAGTCAATAAAAACAGAAATGCATCATACTGGTTCAAAAGTCTATTTGGAAAATCCATCATAACCATTTTCCCTGTAGAATCTAGCATTATGCTAACTATTTTTCTGTTTGATTCTTCATGATTCCCCAGTATACTGCTTTTTGCATCATTCACGAAGCTCGTTTCCACCGGCAGACAGGGTGGAAAGGCGGAGGTGAAAGGGAGGGTTATCAGCTTTTTCGGTGATGAACTCTGTGCTTTTTATATAGTGGCTATGTGTATGGTCTCATTTTTGTCATGACAGCAAATTACGACATCAAATTCTGCTGATTTTGTATAGATTTTAATCTATATAGAGTGAAAAAAGTAGAATTGGGGTGTATGTATGAAGAAGAAGCAGGCGAAGAAAGGCTTTGTCGCATTATTGGCCGTTTCCAGTCTCACATTGGCGTCATTTTACCCTGGGGGAACGATGGCGAACACGGCTGCGGGTGATCAAGCAGTTGTACCGATAGCGAAGGAGGAAACCTCATCCATCGTCAAACTGGAAATCCCGGATCGGAAAATTTTCGATAAGATGCAAGAAATGGGAATTGACTTGACACATAGTGTGCATGAGCATGATGGCGTGATTGAAGCGGATGTGGTCGTGACTCCTAGCGAGTTAGCAACACTTCAAATGTTAGGTGTTAAAAAGAAAGAGACGATTGTAACGGAGTCCCAGTGGCGGGGGAATGTAGCGGAACGTAATACAACTCAGGCGCTGGAGCAGGAACTAGCCTCTGAAATCGATACTTTGAAGGTTTTACGCGCCAATTACTTCACGAACCAGTCAGGTGATTTCCTTTACTTAGAAGTCAAATCCAGTGCGGGTGAAACAGCCAGCACCGCTTTGACGGCAAAATGGAAGGAAGGCGAAAGTGAAAAAACGGCGACTCTAACACGGAAAGTGGATTACGGAGAGTATCTGTACCACACGATTTTAATTGAGGTTGATGAGATTCCGAGGGAAGTAACCATTGAATCAAATTTGGGCGGAAAGGCGACTCAAAAGCTGACGGAATGGCTTGGCGACCTTCCTGATGAGCCGAGCGAGCATTATGTGAAGGACTTTGTTGATCATTATATGGATCCAAATGAATTATATGAGAGAGCAGAAAGCTTGTCGGAGGAATATCCTGAGCTGATTGAAATTGTTGAGATGCCGTACAAAACAGATGGATATCGCAGGCACGCCCAAGCAACAATCGGCGAGATGAATAATAACGCCATCGTCCTGACGTCCAAGGCTTGGGGACATAAGGGAGGAAATGATATATCCGTCAAGGTGGTGGATCCTGATAAGAAAAACGCCAACCTGAAAGTAACCGTTAAAAAGAATGTCATCACTGTCCAATTAGCGACTAATCGAGACAAAGAAATCACGACGACAGCTGCTCAGGCGGTTGCAGCCATCAATAGCCAGGCAAAATCCTTGGTAAGTGCCACAACGTATCGAGGAAATGAGGGAGCAGGCCTCGTATCTGAGGGGACAGCTCAGCTGACGGACGGATTGGATGCACCCGAATCTGTTTCACGGGAGCCGCAAACCATGAAGGTCATCCGCATCGGGAAACAAAAGAATGGCACGAAGCCTGGTGTATTGGCTTACTCGCAGGAGCATGCCCGTGAATGGGTGACGCCACTCGTGACAATCGAGACAGCAGAGCGATTGGTCCGAAATTACGCGCATGATAAGCCAACGAGACAATTGGTCAATAACCTGGATATATTCCTGATTCCGACGATGAATCCTGACGGTGCCAATTACAGTTTTTATGATTATAATATGCAACGGAAAAACATGAAAAATCATTGTGGTCCAACTCAAAGTGATCCAGGTTATCAAAACTCATGGGGTGTTGACCTAAACAGAAACTATACACAGGGATCCGTTTTCGATGGATTTATCGGAGCTTCGACCTCGTGCACGAGCGGTACTTTTGCAGGTCCAGAGGAAGGATCTGAGGTGGAAATGAGAAATATGGCCTGGCTTGTCGATGAATACAGCAATATCAAATTTGCGATGAATGTTCATAGCTATGGCGGGTATTTCATGTGGTCTCCAGGATCATATGACGCTGAAAGAAACACCATGCCGCGCCCGACTGCCGGAGAGGAAGCTTTTTATTGGTCCGCATCCAGTCATATCCTGAATAAAATCCAAGACCACCGCGGAACCGTCATCCTGCCTGGTAGGACTGGCCCGATTCCAGATGTATTGTACTCAGCAGCAGGTAATTCGGCAGATTATCTATGGTATGAAAAAGGTATTTACGCATGGAACTTTGAGGTCGGTGCCGACCTTTATAATAAGTCCACAAAACGCTGGGAAGCGGTAGGATTCCAGCCGGAATTTGAAGAAGGACATGAAGAAGCGATGGAATTCTCAAACGGCCTGATTGGTTTAATGGAGGTTGCTTATAATCAGGCAAAGGACAAAGCAAATCC
>CAJGCH010000350.1 GCA_904501845.1 uncultured Bacillaceae bacterium
CCATTTGGAATTGAGAAAGTATCGGAGGAAGTAATCACTGACCAGCAGAATATTGCCGACCAATTCTATGATCTGAAGCTTATACCGAAAGAAATTCAAGTCGAAGATGCTACACAATAAAATACGAGGGGGATTATGAAATGAATGTATTTTGGTTTATTCCGACGCATGGCGATTCAAGGTATTTAGGTGTAACGACTGGTGGAAGAGAGGTCAACCTCGCCTATTTGAAGCAAATCGCTCAAGCAGCTGATACATTAGGTTATCAAGGAGCTTTATTGCCTACGGGGACCTCCTGTGAGGATGCTTGGGTTGTCGCCTCCTCGCTAATTCCTGTCACAAGTCAATTAAAGTTTCTTGTTGCTGTCCGTCCGGGTCTTACCTCTCCATCCGTCGCGGCAAGAATGGCTTCGACTTTTGACCGGCTGTCAGGAGGGCGTTTATTGATCAATGTCGTAACCGGAGGAGATCCGGTAGAGCTCGCGGGGGATGGCTTGCATCTGTCGCATACGGACCGGTATCGTTTGACAGATGAATTCTTAACGGTATGGAGAGAATTAATCGAGAATGGTAGCAGCAATTTCGACGGGGAATTTATCCATATAAATGGAGGGAAATTATTATATCCTTCCGTACAGACACCTTATCCTCCCCTCTTCTTCGGCGGTTCCTCCCAAATTGGGAAGGAGATTGCCGCCAAGCATGTCGATGTATATTTGACATGGGGCGAGCCGCCCGAGAAAGTTGCTGAGAAGGTAAAAGAGGTACGTGAGCTCGCAGAACAGGAAGGAAGGACGGTCAAATTCGGCATCCGTCTTCATGCCATCGTCCGTGAAACAGAGGAGGAGGCTTGGGAGGCAGCGGGCGATTTAATTAAATATGTCGATGATGAACTAATTGCCGCCTCGCAAAAGGTCTTTGCACGCTTTGATTCGGTTGGGCAAAGCCGGATGTCAGAACTGCATAACGGAAAGAGAGAGAATCTTGAAATCAGTCCGAACCTATGGGCAGGTGTAGGATTGGTGAGAGGGGGAGCCGGAACAGCCTTGGTCGGAGACCCTAAGACGGTAGCTGCAAGAATGAAGGAATACGAGGAAATCGGAATCGAGTCGTTTATTCTTTCCGGGTACCCACATCTTGAGGAATGCTACCGGGTAGCAGAGCTTGTCTTCCCGCATCTCGATTTGAAGCAGCATAGTATCCAGCATAACCCGGCCATTGTCTCGCCGTTTGGAGAAATTGTCGCCAATACACTAGCTCCAAAGCAAATAAAGGTTAACGGGTGATCGTGATGAAGAAGGTAATCAAACAAATTACCCCATGGCTTGTCCCAATCGGGCTGCTTGCAGCCTGGCAAGTATGTTCATCTGCAGGGGTGATTTCATCAAGAATCCTTCCTAATCCCGTTGATATTGTAAAGGCGGCGAAGGAGATGTGGGATTCAGGACAGCTAGCGCACCATATTGGGATTAGTACGAAGAGAGCAGTCATCGGTTTTTTGGTCGGCGGTGGGATCGGTTTTTTGCTCGGCCTGTGGAACGGGTTATCTAAAACTGCCGAAACGCTGTTTGATACATCCATTCAAATGATTCGCAATATCCCGCATCTTGCTTTGATTCCCATCGTGATTTTATGGTTTGGAATCGAGGAGGGAGCGAAGATTTTTCTTGTGGCTCTCGGTACGTTTTTTCCTATCTATCTAAATACATTTCATGGTATTCGGTCAGTAGACAAGGGGTTGATTGAAATGGGAAAGGTATACGGACTGAAGGGGTTTGCCCTATTCAGCCAAGTTATTTTCCCAGGAGCCCTTGCCTCCATCCTGGTTGGTGTCCGTTATGCTCTTGGCATTACCTGGGTCACGCTCATCGTCGCTGAGACAATCGCCTCCAATTCCGGTATCGGCTATATGGCGATGAACGCGCGGGAGTTCATGCAATTGGATGTAGTCGTTCTCTCGATTCTGCTATATGCCATCCTTGGCAAGCTATCGGATTATATGGCGAAAATGGCGGAAAGACGGTTCTTGAAATGGAATCCAAATCTACAAAGATAGGAGGATGATGAATATGGCGGCACTGCTGGAATTGTCAAATGTCCAAAAGGCCTATGGAGATCATGAGGTACTGGACAACCTGAATTTTAAGGTGCAAAGAGGTGAATTCATTGCTATTGTCGGGAAGAGCGGCTGCGGCAAAAGCACGCTGCTCCGCTTGATCGCCGGACTTGAGAAAACAACAGATGGTCATGTGCAGATGAATGGAAAGCCCGTAAGCAAGCAGATGGAACAGATCAAAATCATGTTTCAGGATGGCCGTCTGCTGCCATGGAAGAATGTTCTCGCTAATGTCAACTTAGGCCTTAAGAAGAATGAACGGCATAAGGGAGAGGAGCTGCTTGACCAAGTCGGGCTGGCAGAGCGTGCCGATGCCTTCCCGAATGTTCTATCTGGCGGCCAGAGGCAGCGAGTTGCACTCGCACGCGCTCTCGTGCATGAACCGGAATTGTTATTGCTCGATGAGCCCCTGGGTGCCTTAGATGCATTAACTCGAATAGAAATGCATCAGCTCGTGGAAACATTATGGCAGGAGAAAAAGTTTACAGCTATCTTGGTTACGCATGATGTAGAAGAGGCCGTTGCCCTTTCAAACCGGGTCATCATCATTGAGGATGGCCGTATCGGGCTCGCGCAATCCATTAATCTGCCCTATCCGAGAGAGCGAGATCATCCTGTCTTTGTTAAAACCGTCAATAA
>CAJGCH010000351.1 GCA_904501845.1 uncultured Bacillaceae bacterium
CGGCTGATCTCATACAGACCATGTACCTCATCACGAGATAGCGTGCTGCTGAAGATTTCCTCACGTGTCTGGCAATTGATGATTTTTCCGCCGTTAAAGGAAAGAATATAACTGCCATATTTCGAGAGCTCAAGTTCCTCGGCGATATGCTGCATCCCAAATGTCGGACGTCCGGAGGCAAGAACTACCTTAACCCCCATTTCCTGCGCCTCCATCAAGGCTTCTTTTGTTCGAGGTGAAATGGTTTGATCATCTCGTAGCAAGGTATCATCTAAATCTAGTACAATCATCTTGTATGTCATGCTGTCATTCCTTTCTTATAGCACAATATTTTCATAGTACTATATATTTGGCCAAAAAGGATGAGGAAAAGAAAATTTCTCCGCCTGCAGGCTCCTTTGTTCAATTCAACAAGCATAACAAAAAGTTCAACCGGAAAACCCAGCTGAACTTTCCAAGCCTATCATCCAAAATCAAAATAATTCCTCTTTAGCAGCCTCGGCTTCTCCATCAGCTCCTGATAGGTAAGGCTCTTCTCCAGCTGTTTCGTATCAATAAGAAATAGCTGGTCTTCAATTTCCTTCACCTGTTCATCCGTTTGATAGACAATGCCGCATTCATCACATTTAAAGGAGGGCACCTCTGTGATTTCAATCGCATTCGTTCCATCCGGGAGCTCCCAGTACACCTTATCTTTCATTTCATTTGCGGCCTTTTCTTCGCACCACATACAAATAGATGTCATGATTGGCCACCTTCCTCAACTTTTGGGGTTGGTTTTTGCTGGGCCATGAATTTCTTTTCCTTCAATTGATCCCTTTTTTCCCGTTTGTCCTTCAATGAGGTGTGGTCTGAGGCTTGAGCATAACCCTCCCGTTTGTCATAGCGCGGCAAATCTTTCGGGACGAGATTGAATTGTTTATCATGGAGCAACCCAAGGATACCGTCTCCGCGGTCTTCAGGATAGGAGCCATAGATCTGCTGAAAATAATGATCTGCTGTTCCGGCCGTATAGGATTCCGGCTCGGGATAGGTCGTGATGACGCCTTCATAATTTCTAAGGACGGTTTTATCAGGTGATTGGGACAGGATATAATTCGGCTGCAGTGAAATTTTCCCGCCGCCCCCGGGCGCATCGACAACAAAGGTCGGAATCGCATACCCGCTCGTATGTCCCCTTAAGCCCTCAATAATCTCCAAACCTTTACTTATGGGTGCCCTAAAATGTGAAATTCCTTCTGATAGGTCACATTGATAAATATAATACGGGCGCACCCGGATTTTTACGAGGTCATGCATGAGCTTCTTCATGATTGGCACGCTATCATTGATTCCGGCAAGGATAACCGCCTGGTTTCCAACAGGAACGCCTGAATCGACAAGCATTTCGCAGGCCTTCTTTGATTCCTCTGTTATTTCAATCGATGTATTAAAATGGGTATTCAGCCAAACTGGATGATACTTTTTCAGGATGTTGCAGAGATTTTCCGTGATGCGCTGCGGAAATACAACAGGAGCGCGGGTCCCAATCCGGATAATCTCTACATGCGGGATGGCTCGCAAATTCTTCAAGATATATTCGAGAATGCTGTCATTGATCAATAAGCCGTCCCCTCCGGAAATGAGGACATCCCTTACAGCTGGCGTTTCACGTATATAGCTAATCGCCTGGTCAAGCTGTTTCTTCGGCACACCCATGCCTATCTGGCCGGAGAACCTTCTCCGCGTACAATAGCGGCAATACATCGAGCATTGGTTTGTCACCAAAAAGAGAACCCTGTCCGGATAGCGATGCGTCAGCCCAGGTACCGGGGAATCTTCATCCTCATGGAGCGGGTCTTCAAGATCATAGGGTGTTTTATATAATTCCTTCCCAATCGGAACCGATTGCATTCGGATTGGGCATCTTTCATCATCCGGGTTCATTAATGACGCATAGTAAGGGGTTATATTAAGGGGAATCGTTTTTGTCGAGATGCGGACTCCCTCTTCTTCCTCCGGCGTAAGATTAATGACTTTTTTCAAGTCTTCCAAGGTTTTGATCGTATGGGTCAGCTGCCAGATCCAGTCATTCCACTGCTCCTCCGTAACATCCTTCCAGAGCTCAATATCCTTCCAATGCCGCGTTGGTTTGTATAACTGATTGTTCATATACGCTCCCTCCCCATATTTGCAGGACAAATATTTCTCTCTTTCTAATTATCTATATGAAGGGAGATGGGCAAATGTGTATATAAGACAAAAGAATGTGGAAAAGCTATCTTTTGTCCTACTACAATCAGTTCTCACCAACACGTATTAACGAACCCCTCATAGGGCAAATAAAGAGGAAAAGGCTGACTCGAAGGCACGCGGACGGTGCTTTCGAATCAGCCTTCAATATTTTAGATTAAAGACGGTTAACCGCCTCTTCGATACTTGTTTCTCCTGATAGGAGATTGAATGCTTTGCGATAGGTTGGCTCAGCAGTCAGAGAAGCAACCGCGACGCGCGCGACATCCTCTCTTGGAACCCTGCCATATTCAAAATTCGTCCCGGCCCAAACGTTTCCTGTGCCTGGTTCATTCACGAGTGCGCCCGGGCGTATGATTGTATAATTCAGGCTGCTTTTTTCGAGTGCTTTGTCAGCATAATACTTCGCTACATAATAAGATTTGATTTCCTCGCTCCAATTCTCCCGCTTATCCGCACCAATTGCGCTGATGAGTACGAATCGGTCAACCCCCGCTTGCTCTGATGCTTCCATCATTTTA
>CAJGCH010000352.1 GCA_904501845.1 uncultured Bacillaceae bacterium
ATTCATGGCTTGCTGAAAAGGGTCAGGAAAAACGTCGAAGTGGATTGGGAATATGTGAAGAAAGGAAACAAGCGAGATTACTAAAAGGAGTAAGAAGAAACATGGATACAGTCATCAAAAATTGCACATTGGAAGATTTGCGGGAGCTCCAAATCATTAGCTATGACACATTCTATGAAACCTTCAAGGACCAGAACTCACCGGAGAATATGAGTGCCTATTTGGAGAAGGCATTCACTTTGGAGAAATTAGAAAAGGAATTATCCCAGCCTTCGTCTCATTTTTTCTTCATCTGTGTAAACAGGGAGATTGCTGGCTATTTAAAGGTGAATATGAATGATGCCCAGACAGAAGAGATGGGAGATGATGCGTTTGAAATTGAGCGAATCTATGTGAAGGGAACGTTTAAGAATCAAGGGCTCGGCAAGCATATGCTGAAATTTGCGCATAATATCGCTGCTAATCACAAAAAGAAACGAATTTGGCTCGGTGTTTGGGAGAAGAATTATCATGCGCTGGCGTTTTATAAGAAAATGGGATTTGTCCTAGCAGGGGAACATAGCTTTCTCATGGGGGATGAGGAACAAACCGATTACATAATGGTGAAAGAGCTCCGCTAAATTGAAACCTGGGTGGTGGATGAGGATGTATGTACCGAAAATGTTCAAAGTCACAGATCTTGAAGAGATTCATGCCTTTATTAAAGCAAACTCCTTTGCGACACTCGTCACGGTTGAAAATAGCAGACCTATTGCTACCCATTTGCCTTTGGAATGGAGAAAGCAGGGGAATGAAGACTATCTCACTGGGCATCTCGCGTATGGAAATCGGCAATGGAAAACGCTCGGAACAGAGGTGCTTGCCATCTTTCAAGGACCAGATACATATGTCTCTTCTTCCTGGTATGAGCAGGAAGAGGTGCCGACATGGAATTATCAAGCCGTACATGTATATGGCCAGGCAACCATTCTTGAGAAGGAAGAATTAATTGATGATCTGACCCTTATGCTCAAAAAATACGAAGAAAATAGAGAGAATCCTGTATTATGGGAAACCCTTTCCACGGAACTCCTCGAAAAAGAGCTGAAGGGAATCGTTGGATTTAAAATAAGGGTGAAAGAAATTCAAGCAGCCTATAAATTAAGTCAAAACCGAAACAAAAAGGATTATAGAAATATTATTGAACAGCTTCAACATGAGGGGAGTCAGAAATCAGAGCAAATCGCCAAAGAGATGGAGAAGAGGCTGAAATCATAATCAAATAGAACCCCTTTATTCCAGAAAGTGGATGTTTCCGTGTTATAATTGCAGAAAAAGAGATTGAAGAGGATTTGAGGTTACGAGAAGGCGTAAAAAGTTTATTCTTGGATATCGGGGCCGCCGTCCATGGTTTTTTCTATGGGTTTTTAGTGATTGCCATAGCTTCTGCGGTTATCGGATTGATTATTTACTTTGGGATAGTAGGATATACGATGATTTTTTAGTTTGGTCATAATGGGATATCTCACATCAATAAAAAGCAAAGGAGCGGGCTGTGATGCCCGCTCCTCTTTTCATTATTTCGCCGCGTTGATGTAAAGGAGACCTTCAGCACGTTCTACCGTTTTATTGCCGTAATCATCTGTTGCCGTTACTTGAACAGCTGCTCCATTTGCCGTTACGTTCTTCGTGGCTGTGTAGTAGCCGACGTAATGGCCTGGAGATGTTTCGCGCATTGGCAATTCGATGGCATTGGCAGATTGTCTCGCATTCGTAAGTGGAAGGAGGATAGAGAAGGTAGCGTCAAGTCCTTCTTCACTATCGAATTCCACTTTAACTGATTCTCCGCTCTCAAGCTCTTTATCCTCATTAGGCATCAAGTTCTCAAGGACTGGAGCAGTATATTTCACATCAATTGTGACGGTTTTCTTAATGCTGTTGCCTGCCTTGTCTTTCGCTTGAACTGTGATTTGGTTGCTGCCTTCATCGAGAATGATGCGCTTGCTGAAGGTTCCATCCTTCACTGTGGCTGTTTGGCCATTAACCTTGACCCAGTCAAGATTTTCATCGGCGACTGTACCTGTCACGGTGACGGTTTCTTTATTATATTTGGAGCCATTTTCAGGTGAAGTAATCGCAAGCTCAGGTTTTGCCTGATCGAGAATGACGGTAACTGGCTCCGACTCATCGGTTGAACCAACATCCGTTGTCGCTTTGGCTGTCAGTTCATTCGCCCCATCCTCAAGTTCTACTTCTGTGCTGAAAACTCCGCTCGCATTTGTTTCAGTTTCAGCAGCCTCTTCGCCATTGTTATACAACTCAATGGTTGTATCAGGTGAGGAGGTACCTTCAACTGTCACTTTATCCTTATTCGTGTAAGAACCATCAGCAGGAGAGGTAATTACCGGCACTTCCAGTTCATAATTGACTGTAGCGCGGATCATATAGTTTCCTTCTGCCTCAGGAGTTTTGGACCAGGCGCCGCTCACATATTGCCAGCTTCGGCCTGCATTTGGCCCATCTTCATCTGTGCCAAGTCCCGGAGTGTTCGGGTTTGGCGAGGTTTGCGTATACAGGATGTAGAAGTCACCCTCAACCATGATGCCATGCTCCGTAAGATCAACATGTGTCCATGTGCCGTCACGAAGTGCTGTATGGCTGAAAGGACCGGCAAGTTTATTACCAGGGGCACCATCTGTACCGCTTGCATCATAAACGGATACATCAAATTCGGTTCCTCCAGGAACTGGGAAAGAAGTATCCCAGAAAC
>CAJGCH010000353.1 GCA_904501845.1 uncultured Bacillaceae bacterium
CATACACTTCCCCAATATGCTCTTGTACCATTTCTATGACATGATTTTTCATGATTTCCTGTTTGGATTCACCGTACTCAACGAATTTCAAAAAGTCCTCAAAATAGCGAGCATGAGAGGATTGATGGATCTTCAGCTCACTTTCCTCTATCATGCCTTCCTCAGGCATATGAGGATAAAGAATCGATTTCATATTTTTCGTTGTGATCGCCATTTCAACATTTCGTATCAGTGTTCTCTCATCAGAGATGGAGGCGACCTTCGGTTCGAAATCACATTTCATGATAAAGAGGAAGCGGTGTTCAAAAAATTTTCTCGGAACCGCTGAAGCTAGGAGGAAGACCCCGCCTCGTACAGCGCTTGTGTCTAGATAGGAATGGACAAACTCCTCGCTGCAGCTTTGAAATTCATCCTTATTCTCCGCATAACGAGTTCGGTTAAAGGCATTATAGTTAGGGTTTGAATCGAGCGCATGGCCCGGCTCGATAATAAATCGGCCCAGTTTAGTCGGCACTTGGTCGGAATTAGGGTGGCGCTCGACTTTTCTTTTCACAATTTTCTTGAACTCACCGTCAAGAAAATCCTTCAATGCACTCTCTTCATATTCAGCTGTATCAAGCGTTTGGTAATGCTTGGCGGTCGGCTGCTCCTTATTCTCTGTTTCAATCACAAAAAAAGACAAAAAACTAATTTCAAATTCCATTATTCACACCTTATTTCATGTATAGTCAGCTTTTTCAGTATCCCAAAAGCTCAAGGCTTCGTCAATTTACTTTATCATACCCAAGTTATATGGACAGCGAGCGGAAATGGCTATTGTTTATACCTAGGCTATTTTTGAATGGGAGGGCAGTGGCAGGGGGAGGCTGCATTTTCAGGGTCACGTATGTTTATAAAACAACAGACTCAATGCTTTAATACGCTCATTTGAAAGGGAAACAAACCAGTGTGTTGGATAATAGTATGGGTGGCGATATTGTTTGGAGGAAGCATTTAGTGGAGCAGGCAGGGCGAAGAACGTACCAAAGAAGCATACTGGATGGCAATGGATTTCTTTCTAGCTATATAAAAATTTAGCGGGAAGAAATAGGCCTATTTCTTCCCGCTTAGTATAAAGTCCGCATAAATATCGTCAAGACGCTTCAATAGAAGTATCTTCTTCATTTCTCAATCTGTTCATATGAAGAAGGCGTTTCTTAATTTCGTTTGCATAATGGATGTCATCGTCCTTGATGGCAAGACTTAAAAGGTCGAGCAGGTCATCAAGGGTCAAGCTCTCCGTATCTTGTTCATCAATTACCCCTTCGTCGTCATCATAATCGGTTTTATCAGCCGATTCTTGAGCGATTTCTTTATTTTGATGATAAGATACAAAAATTTCAACAAGCATCGCATCAGTGATTTTCTCACCTGTTGTTTCCGGCAGCAAATCCGCTATTTCCAATTCCTCCACTATCATATCGAAGCATTTGTCTGAAAGAGTATATTCAGCTTTACCTCCAAATAATTTTTCAAATACAGTCAGCAATACGGGAGTGGTTAAGGAAATCAGTAGTTTTTCATATACTGTGTTGGTTTTTCGAATCTCTGCTAACATAATCTCTTTTGTCTTGCTCCTCATATAAATCCCCCTTGTATTCAAAATCGTGAATTTAAATCATTTTCTGCAATAATAGTAGCATGAAAAAAAGCGGATTGATAATTTTGTGACCCAGGTAGTGACTTTTGTCACAATATAGGAAGTAAATTACCCAAAAAGTAATATATTCCCTGTAATTGATTAATAAAATTACGATAAAATGGTAACGATATTGTTATTTAAAAATAACATCCTCCTAAAAAATCAAACAATCGGTTTGCAAAGGGCGGCAAGCCGCTCCTTAATGTCATGCATATAGTCTTCATCTTCATCTTCTTTAGCGAATAATAGTAAATCAAGGAGATCATCTACTGTCAGCATCAATGAATTCTCGTTCTCGGATTCATCGCTGATCAAGCTGGTGTCAGAGTTAAGATGCTTTCCGATGAGGTCATAATGAAGATGGACCAAGGTGGAACTTGAATACGGCACAGCCATTTCGGGGAGGGGATGGTCTGCATCATCCAGCTCGCTTTGCAGGGCTAGATATGTATTCTCTGATAGAAGATAATTGCCTGATGGTCCGAAAAGATTGTAAAACATTTTCACTACGATTGGCACAGTCAGCGTTTGGACTAATTTAGGAGATACCTGTCCTGTATTCATGATTTCATCAGTGATCAAAAGGTATGTATTCTTTTTCATCTATCTTCTATCCTCCTTTATGGAATCTATCATAATCTATTTTTTGGAGAATTTAAACAATTGAGCATTTATATGTTTAGGATTGATTATTCTTCAATTCTTCTCTCTCATTTTTGCCTCTTATATAATCTTCCTGTCTTGTTTCAATAGGCACCATGTCTCCTCCAGTAGACCATACAATATGAGTAGCGGTTTCCAAGATGTCCTCATTCCTTGCAGTGAGGATTGGCCCGTAAAATCCTGCCTGAGCAGACGGCTCCGCATAAATTCCCTCTGTCTCAATGAGGTCGGCCAGATACCCATAAAGACGGGCGTCAGAAATGGTATAGCAGGCATTCAGGCATCTCTTCATATATACGCTCGACAATTCAGAGGGTCTCCCGACAGCCAAGCCATCTGCGGCTGTCTGGTTTGTCAGCCCAAAGTCTTGAACAGAAACCTCACTGTAAAGTTGCGTGGACATTC
>CAJGCH010000354.1 GCA_904501845.1 uncultured Bacillaceae bacterium
CCTGTTCCGGACTTTGGAATTTCGTCGATGAAGCAAACATAATCAGGCACCTTGTATTCGGCAAGCTTGCCAGCACAATAAGCCTTGACTGCTTCCTCGGTTAAATCCGGTGATTTCTTATTGATATAAGCGACGGTCTTCTCCCCGAAGACTTCGTCCGGCCGGCCGATCACCGAGCACTCTAGAATGCCCGGATGCTCATACAGCACTTCCTCGAGCTCTCGCGGATAGATGTTGAAGCCGCCGCGAATGATCATGTCCTTTTTACGATCAACAATGAAATGGTATCCTTCTTCATCATAATAAGCGAGGTCTCCCGTATACAGCCAGCCATCCTTTATCGTATTCTCTGTTTCTTCTGGCTTCTTATAATATCCCTTCATCATATTCGGACCCCGGAAAATAATTTCTCCGACCTGATGCGGATTCGTCTCCTTACCTTCTGGGTCGACAATTTTCAATTCCACTCCTGGAAGAGGCATACCAACAGATTTGATCTTTTTCGGAAGGTCGCGAGGGGTTGTCATGAGCATCACCGTACTCTCAGTTAGTCCATACCCTTCTCCAATATCAACGCCAAGAGACTGATTTGCCTTTTGAAGAATTTCAGCCGGAAGGCTAGCGCCGCCACAGCCGGCAATCCTGAGATGCGAGAAATCATGCTCATTAATTTTCGGATTCCTCAAGAAAAGAGCATACATCGTCGGAACCCCAAGGAAGACAGTAATCTTTTCATTGGCTATTCTTTCGAGCGTGTCGACTGGATGAAACCTCTCCTCTAAATAGATGGCAGCACCATGTGCTATCGGCGAAAGAAATCCTTGAAGCTTCGCATAGGCATGAAATAAAGGCAGTACACATAAGACTCGATCCTTTGATGATAGCTGATTAGTGACAGCAGACGTGATCGACATCCAGTTCAGGTTGTCATGAGTAATCATGGCACCCTTTGGATGACCCGTTGTTCCTGATGTATAAATAATCTGGGCAACTGAATCTGCCGGGAGCGGCACAGCATGCGTTATCGGGGATGGAGAATGCAGTCCATGCCATTTCGGAAACGGCAAATTTTCTTCTGTTCCGTAATAGAAAATCTCTCGTATATACTGAAACTGACTCTTTGCACTCTCGATTACAGGACGGGTCAATTCTTCCATAATCAATAGCTCAGACTCTGAGTCATTGATAATATAGGATGTTTCTTTTCCTTAAAGGTTGGATTAATCGGAACGACCGTTCCACCATTTGCCAATACAGCGAAATAGGAAATAATATATTCCGGCCGATTGGTCATCATCAATGCTACCTTCGTTCCATTCTTCACCCCATGTTCCTTCAAGCCGGCGGCAAAGGCATAGACGCTATCAAGCAGGTCCCTATAATTAACGGATGACCCGCGAAAATGAATCGCGGGCTCATTCGGCAGGCGTGAAGCCGTACTTTCGAGCAATTCAACAATATTCATTGATTCCCCTCCTAAAGGATTAAATCAGACCCTTACTTTCACGCCAAGGACTTCCTTGCAAACCGCCGCAATGACATCCTCCGGTATGCGGAAAGCCTGGCCAGACGGATCGTTTTGCACGGCAGAAACAATCTCTTCCATATCAGCTTCATCGATTTCATATTCAGAGAAATCATCCGGCAGGTTGACTGATTGGCGGAGGGAGATAATTTCACTGATGCATTGCTCAAGACATTGTTCCTCTGATTCAGGAATATCTGTCATGCCAAATGAATGGGCAAACTCTTTTACCTTTGGCAAATACATTGGAGCTAAATGCTTCATGACCGACGGCATTAAGACCGCATTTGCCAAGCCATGCGGAATGCCGTATTTGGCACCGAGGGCATGGGCCATATTATGAATCGGAAGCGTTGAGAAGGCGAGGGCGAAGCTCGTAATGGCCATTGCGCTTGCTTGCAGCATATTTGCTCTCGCTTCCCGATTCTCGCCTTCAGACACTGCTGTGGGCAAATTATCTCGTATCATTTTTGCTGAATGAAGGGCAAAGGCATCAGCCATGGCATTTGATTTATTGGAGAAATAGCCTTCAACAGCATGGGTCAACGCATCCATCCCGGTAAAAGCGGTGATTTTCGGCGGAAGCCCGACCGTCAATTCCGGATCAAGAATCGCAATATCTGAATTGATGAATGGATTCAAGAGATTGCATTTCACGCCAAGCCTTTCATTAAGGACGACTGAAATGCCAGAGATTTCCGCGCCGGTCCCAGCCGTTGTTGCAATCGATATATGAGGAATCCCCATATGAACAGCATCCGGCCAAACCTCAAGCACATTCCCTGCCAATGCTTCCTCAATTTGATGCACATTTTTGTGGATACACCATTTAATCGCCTTTGCCGTATCAAGAACCGACCCGCCGCCTATGGCAATCAGTGAGTCCCCGTTGCATTCCTTATAATAGTTCAGGCCGTTATTGATATTTGATGATTTCGCATCTTGTGTCACATCATCAAACACACCTGCCAGCTGAATCCCTGGGACCATCTCAAATAACCGTTCAATCTTCTTCGTCAGCCCGGCTTGCGTAAGACCTTTATCAGAATACAAAACCGGCCGCCTGCCCCCAAGCGCTTGAATTAAATCTGGGACGAGGATATGTGTTCCTGCACCGCTTCGAATATTGGAACGATGCGTAAATTCGTAGTACGAGGTCTTTTTCATCGTATCTCTCCACTCCTTTTATTATTAAAATATCAATCCCAGTGC
>CAJGCH010000355.1 GCA_904501845.1 uncultured Bacillaceae bacterium
CAACAAGTTCACGATTATCATCTACGATACATACTTTTATTTTTTTCAACCAGATAGCCTCCTCAAACTCTTTTTCCTATATTTACTAGTATTTCTATTCTTTATTCTAACCGAGATATTCGACATTGCAATATAAAAAATACCCAAAAATCAAAAAATGCTTAAAAATAACGCGAAAAACAAGTTTCTCTTTTATATACTCCTTAATTCGACCTTTTTCACATTTTTTTACAATCCTCCATCCTTTATTGTCGAATCAACTAATGAAACGAGCCGTTTCGACTAAAAAAAAGCAGGTTGAAATCAACCTGCTTTCGAGTCCTTTTGATATATATCTATTCCTGCTTCATTCAGCATCCATTCAATATGAACCCCATACCCGCTAGTCGGGTCATTGACGAATACATGGGTAACAGCTCCCACGACTTTTCCTTTTTGAATGATTGGGCTTCCGCTCATCCCTTGGACAATTCCTCCGGTCTTGCTCAGCAGCTTCTTATCTGTCACCTTCAGAACCATGCCTTTTGTGGCTGGAAACTTTTGTGGTATAGTACTGATTATCTCAATCGCAAATTTTTCTACCTTATTTCCTTCCACGACCGTATAGATTTCTGCGGGTCCTTCTTCGACTTCATTAGAAAGTGCGATTGGCAGCGGTGTATCCTTGATACCATTCTCCATCTGCCTTGTCAGTCGGCCGAAGATCCCAAATGGCGAATTGCGAGTGATGTTTCCAATAACCTCACGATCAGCGGCAAAACGGGCAAGCTTTTCTCCCGGATTGCCATTGCTGCCCTTTTCAATCGAGGTCACCGTCGATTTCACGACCTGGCCGTCTTTAACAACAATTGGTTTCTTTGTGTCCATGTCTGATATAACATGTCCTAAAGCCCCATATTTCCTTGTCTCAGGATGGTAAAATGTCATCGTTCCAATTCCTGCTGCAGAATCTCGGATATAGAGCCCCAGCTTAAAGACATCCTCATTTTTATCCTTTAATGGTTCAATCTTCCGTGTAATCTTTTCGTTATCACGGAAAATATCAACCGTAAGCGGCTCGCGTGCTTTCCCGAAATTATGGACGAACGGAGAAACATCCTGCATTTTGGTGATTTTCTTTCCGTTTATGGCCATGATGATATCCCCGACCTTGATTCCGGCTTTTTCCCCAGGGGAGAAAGCGCCTTCCTCTGTTGTAATTTGATGATGGCCTACGACTAGCACGCCAAGCGTATTCAGCTTGACACCAATCGATTGGCCGCCGGGAATGACTTTAAAATCCTTCAAAACCTCGATGTTCATTTTCTTGACCGGGATGCCGGCAATATTCAGCACGACTTGTTCATATCCATTCTTGGCTGCATGGATGCTCAGTGCCTTTGACGCTTTTTCGATTGTCACACTGCTTGTGGCAGAGACCACTTCTGCCTCTATCAGCTTGCTATCTGTTAAGGATTTTTTCTGTCCTTCAAATAAGGTTACCTTGGTGGGAATTGCAAAATATTCTTGCAATGGGTGGCTAAAGAGAATCGCTAACAATGAAACAAGGAGGACTATACCGGCTGTTTTCCTAAATGGTATTCGTTTCATCCATCCACGCTCCTCGTTTCTTGGCTACGTCTTTAATTTTGCCGGGAGAGGTTCACTTTATAACCTGTCGGAAAAATAAAAAGCTGCCCATTCTGGATAGGAATTACATCACGAATAACAAAAAACTGATGAAGGGATTTCATCAGTTTTCCGTGATTTGTTCCTATCTATTCAGTTTCTCCGTTCAGGTCGTTTTTATACCATGGCTGCTTTAATATGCTCAGCCTGTCCAAGCATTTCTCGTACATGCTCCTCTGTGAGCGAAGTCAATTCTTTGCCGGAGATCATGCGTCCGATTTCTTCGACCCGTTGTGCTTTTTCAAGCGGCTTTACGCTTGTCTTCGTTCTTCCCTCGGTGATTTCTTTTGAAATGAACAGATGGATATCTGCCATGGCTGCGACCTGCGGCAAATGGCTGATGCAAAGAACCTGTGACCCGTTTGAGACGCGGTAGATCTTCTCAGCTATTGCTTGAGCGACCCTTCCGCTCACCCCTGTATCAACCTCGTCAAAGATAATCGACGTAATTCCTTGATGCTTTGAAAAGATATTCTTCAAGGCAAGCATAATTCTTGAAAGCTCCCCGCCTGAAGCTGTTTTGGAGAGCGGCTTTAATGGCTCTCCAGGATTTGCAGAAATATAAAATTCTACCCTGTCCAGACCGTCTTTTTGAATGGATTCATCACTGTCATCATCATTTGTTTCGATGAAGCGAACATCAAATACTGCTTTATCCATATATAATTCCTTGAGCTCTTGATGAATCGCATCAGTCAAGGAGAGAGCATACTTCTTCCTAATATCCGTCAATTCGTCTCCGGCAAGGAGCACTTCCTTCTTAATGGCATTAAGCTGCTTGGTCAGCTTCTCGATATGGCTTTCCCTATTCAGAATGGTATCGATCTCTTCCTCAATCGCAGCCCCATATTCAAGTATCTTGTCAATCGTTTTTCCATATTTGCGTTTCAAATGATTGATTTCATTTAAGCGGGTTTCAATATCATGCAGCCGTTCTGGTTCATACTCCAGCATATCCAGCTGTGCACGTACGGAGCTTTTTGCATCTTCCAGTAAATAAAATGCATTTTTGACCGTTTCCGCTAACTGCCCGTATTCCTCATCAAGATTCTCAATTC
>CAJGCH010000356.1 GCA_904501845.1 uncultured Bacillaceae bacterium
CCGCTTCTATATGAGGGATAGTTATTCCGATTGGTTTTTCTCCTTCGTAGGCGATGATGCATGACTCCTTATAGCTTGAACCAAGTTCTATTTTAATGGACTCCATTTGTTCCTCAACTTTCAAGGAAGAGGCGTTTAAGGATCCAGCCATTACTTGTTTCCAGATGGTTGTGAACTCCTTTTCAGAGACGGTACGAAGGTCCTTTAATGTAGATGGCTTCTCATCGGACCCATCTATTAATTCCTTGTGAACAGTGATTACTTCATCATGCTTATTAAAACCATGCTCCATTAATAGCAAATCAATTTCCGTACTAAATTTACTATTCACGAGGATATTGAGATGGGAGACTCTTTTTGTAAAGGGCTGCTCCATCCAGTTTGTTATTAAATCAGCTAGTTCCTCCTCCGATAAATCCTTCGTGTCTTCAATCGTGACAAAGTTTGCGCCTTTAACGAGTTTGGGCATGGCATTCCCTCCTATTCCGCGTTCATTGCAAATAACGGTTTATGTTTAAACACAAGCAGACTCGCCCATCCAAGAAATACTGCGGAAATAACAAATACGGCTCTCACTCCAATCAAATCAGCTGCTATTCCCATTGCAAGGGAGGCAAGACCGAACATCCCGGTTGAGACGGCACCTAGCGATGTATATACAGACGATAATTTCTCTCTAGAAACACTCGTTTGAATAACGGTTTGTTGGGGAATGCTTTTTAGTTGTCCGAAAAACCCGATTAGCATGGAAAGGAGCATGGCGAAGCTTGGTATTTGATTGAAGCTAAATAGCAGAGTGCAAGGAAGGAGGAAATCGAGCTCCAAAATATTACCGAGCTTAATTTTCTTTCGATATAGGAGGCATACTTGACACAATAAATGCTTCCTATGATTAATCCGAAACAGAATGCCCCATTAATGAATCCCCACCATCGCTCATCCCGGTTCAGACCCTCGGTCACAAATACTAAGATTATGGCGGCAACCCAAACAGCGCCGGCAATTGTCTCGAGAACATCAATCTTGGCAATTTGACGTAAAACAGGTGTAGAAGTCAACAACCTCCACCCCTTTATTAACTGATCTTTTTTGCTCTCTTGTTCAATAGAAGAAGAGGCAACATCATTTAGCATGCAGAGCAGGGAGCTTGCTAAGGTAAACAAGCCAACAACAACCCATATGAGTTCCTGCACACTCATAAACAGTAAAAATAAGCTGCCGATCAGCCACATGATCGTTTGCACGAGCTGGCTGGCCGATTCACCAATCCCGTTTGCTTTCAGTAACTGCTCAGGTTCAACATAATGTGGAATTAGTGCTTGCCGAACGGGATTTGCGCATCCGTCGAGGAAGGCAATCAGCCCAATAATTAGGAATATCCACGCGTAAGTCTCTGCTACGGATAAAAAGAATAACCCAAGGCCTAATGCAATGAGTAAACCAGTCTTCCCTATCTGGGAACCAGTCATTAACCATTTTAAGCTGACCTTACCGAATAAGAGAGGAGTAAGGAGACTGGATAAGAACATGGCAGACGTAATCGTAAACGGAACGAAGGAAGCTGCCGACGCCGAGCCTGTCTCTGAGAAAATCAGATTGATGAGGCTGACCATATAGAGAACATCACCTATATTCGCGACAGACTGGCCAGTGATTAGTAAGGTGAAATTTTTATTCAATTGTCTATCCCCCATTCATTTTATTCTGAATGGGCTTTTTAAATTGCACTGTTCATTAGCAATGTCCCTTTCGATAGGAGATAAATCTTTGGGGGATAGATTCATCAAATTTATATTTATAATTATTCTGTTTGCTTTTAAATAATCCTTCTTATATCGAATATGGAGAAGGAATTATAGAATCGCAAATAGAATTAGTTTACGGATTAGATAAGGGGGAATGTACAATGTATCAGCATTTCAATGGACTCATAATCAGGGAAGGAACAGAAGGAGTGCCGGCTAGGCAAGTGGAACTCCTTTTCAAAGATGCTGGCTGGGCAGGAAACATACCATCCTGGCAGAGAGAGAAATACACACTGATTTTTCAAAACTCCACCTGGGCCTTTACGGTATGGGAAGGGGAAGAAATGGTGGCAATGGTTCGCGTCATTTCTGATAAAATAATGGCCGCCAATATCATGGATCTAGCTGTCCTTTCAGAATATCGCGGAAAAGGTATCGGCAAAAGACTTGTGGAGCTATGTGTTCAAAAGCTTCCTCACGGAGATTGGTTTGCCCATACATCGGCAGATAATTTCAGTTTCTATGAGAAGTGCGGGTTTGAGGTAAAAGATTTAAAACAGAATGGAACATGTGCTTACTATGGATATATTAAGGCGCGCGAAGATGGACTCAGGTAAAAGGCAAAAAAAGTATTCCTGTAAATACCAGTATATTTTCTCCGATAAAGATGATATATTTATTAAGCTGATTCATTGAGCAACACATTCACTTTAAAAAAGTTATAAAAAAGTGTTGCGCTCACGATGATTATCAGTTATTATATAAAAGTTGCTTCTGAAAAACGAGTTAAAAACTTTGAAAAAAGTACTTGCTTTTAAGGAGTTAACATAGTACAATGAATAAGGTCGCTAAGATGACTGAAACAGATTGTTCTTTGAAAACTAAACAAAACGAAACGCTAAGCAAGTCTTAAAATTTGAGAGTTTAACTCTCGTCAATGTTTTA
>CAJGCH010000357.1 GCA_904501845.1 uncultured Bacillaceae bacterium
AAACATATAAGGTTTGTGTTCCCCATCTGGTGAAGAAGTATTGTCCTCTAGGGACCAAAGCCATAAAGCTGATAATCATGACCGCATTCAGGCCAAACATCCCGAGCCTTTTGAACATCGAAATGACAGAGGCTGTTCCTTCCATTTCGGAATATGGTTTTGAACCAAGCATCCATTGACTGTCAACAGTTATAAAGAAATAAAAGCAAATGAAAATAATGACAAATGGCACTAGAGCGATAATTCGCCCCTTAAACGATGTCAGACGTTCAAAGAAATCCTTGTTCAGATGATATCCGGCGAGAAAGAAAGGGAAAAATACAAAAGTTCGAGACAAGCTCAAGAAATTGGAAACGGAATCCACATACCCGATTCCAAGCGCAATGGCTACTGCAATTATCAATCCGGCTGCCGGTTTGAATTTCGTATAAATGAATAGCATCAGGTTCCAGAAAAATAAGCTTAACAGAAACCATAGCGCCCAATTAGGATTGAAAGGCTCAATCTGGAAGGTCGAACGCTCAAAGAGGAAGTAATAATAGATTGTATAAACAACCTGGAAAATTAAATAAGGCAATATTAATTTCTTTGTTAGTTTCTTTATATAGCCTGGTTTATTGAACCCTTTAGCGAAAAAGCCAGAAACGAGAATGAAAGCTGGCATATGAAATGTATAGATTGTACTGTAGATGGCATAGATTAATTCGTTTTCATTAATATAGGTTCTGATGATATGGCCGAATACAACGAAAACCATCAAGATAAACTTGGCATTATCAAAGTAGCATGTTCTCTCTTTCATGGTATCCTCCTGGTAAGTTCATCTAAAAACCCTTTCTATAGTTTTCCCATTCGATTGTACACTAAAACAATCTTTCCCAAAACAATCCTAATGTACCAGATTTAACTATGTGATTAAATGCACAATAATACTATAATTGTACTGTTATCACAACATGTCTTCAAGAAGAAGTTAGCATGATATCGATTGCCAAAAACTTTGAATAAAGTCTTATATATTCTTTTTTTTTTTGCATAGGTGAACAATAAGGGGGAAGAAACATGGCCATTCTGCCAAAAAAGAATAAAAATGGCTTCTATGAAATTAGATTAGAATCCATTGGAGGGCTTGGAGCAAATCTGGCCGGAAAAATGCTCTCTGAATCAGGGGTGCTTGGATCAGGGTTCAATGGTTCAAACTTTGCTTCTTATGGCTCTGAGAAAAAAGGGTCACCTGTGAAAAGTTTTATCCGCTTTGCGGATGCAGATACTGAAATCAGGGATCATAGTCCAATTGAAGAACCAAATGTCATCGGGATTTTTCATGAGGCACTATATAAAATGGTGGACGTAGTCAGCGGTTTGCAGCCGGACGGAATTGTCCTCGTTAATTCAACCAGGAACTTTGATGAAATAAAAGAGGATTTGAAGCTTTCCTATGGCACGCTTGCCATAGTGGATGCGCTCGGAATAGCTGTAGAGGAGAAAACAAAGGTCAATACAGCGATGCTTGGCGCATTGTTCCGTATTTGTGATTTCCTCGATGTAGATTCGATGAAAAATGTGATTAGAAAAACATTTGAAAAGAAATATCCTCATCTAGTCGAACCGAATATTCGGACATTTGAGCGCGGTTATAATGAGGTGCAGTTTAAGGAATATGAGGTTCCGGCAGATGCTGAAGGGAAAAGCTATACGAAGCCCGCTCCTTTACTTGGGTATGAGACCCAGGTCATTGGCGGGACCATAATCGCACAAGGAAATAGTTTGTTAAAAGATTTGAGCGGTTCAAGGCAAGGCTTCCTTCCAAGCTGGGATTCTGAAAAATGTATCCATTGCGCCGCATGTGATACCGCGTGCCCAGACTTTTGCTTTGTATGGAAGGAAGGGGAAGATAAGCGCGGCCGTAAGCAAATGTTCCTGTCTGGAATCGATTATCAATATTGCAAAGGCTGTCTGAAGTGTGTAGATGCATGTCCGACAAGTGCATTGGCAGAGATGCGTGAGACACTTGGGTTCGCGGAAGGAAAAGCCGTGAAGCATAATCACCCTTTACTAGCAGGGAGTGTTGAATAATGGCAGTGAACGAATTAATGAAATCAGAACAAATCACGACATTTGAATCAGGAAACGAAATGGCAGCCATGGCGGCAGCTCAAATCAATTATCATATTATGGGGTATTTCCCTATCACTCCATCAACGGAAATCGCGCAATACTTGGATGTGATGAAAACAAGGGGAGAACATGATATCAAGTTAATCGCGGCTGACGGCGAGCATGGATCAGCGGGTATTTGTTATGGGGCTGCAACGACTGGCGCCCGTGTCTTTAATGCGACGAGTGCGAACGGTCTTATGTATATGCTTGAGCAGCTTCCCGTCCAAGCCGGTACGCGTTTTCCAATGGTTATGAACCTTGTGACTCGTGCAATCAGTGGGCCGCTTGATATTCGCGGTGATCATTCTGACTTGTATTATGCCTTGAATACGGGCTGGGTTATTTTGACTGCACGCAGTCCTCAGGCTGTTTATGATATGAATATCATGGCACTGAAGATATCTGAGCATGCAGATGTTCGCCTGCCGGTCATTGTGGCCTATGACGGCTTCTTTACGTCCCATCAAAAACGCAAGGTTCAATATTTCAGCGACCGTGCGACCGTTCAAGAGTTTGTTGG
>CAJGCH010000358.1 GCA_904501845.1 uncultured Bacillaceae bacterium
CGAGCAAGATGCCGATAAAGCCTATGATGCGCAAATGCCATTTTTTCTTCTTCATTATAGTTCAACCTCCCGTTTCTTATTAAAGTACACTTGCAGAAGCGATACGATTGCCACGATGACGAAGAAAATGACCGCCTTCGATTGGGCATATGCCATTTGATTGTCCGTAAAGGCGGAACGGATGATATTCATCGCGACCATTTCTGTCGAATTATATGGTGCCCCTCCTGTTAAGGAAAGGTTTTGGTCATAAATCTTAAAGGAATGGGACAAGGTCAAAAATAAACTGACGGTAAAGGCAGGCGCAACGAGCGGGAACGTAATATGGCGGAAACGCTGAAACGCATTTGCTCCATCAATTTCGGCCGCTTCAAGCAAATCTCCAGGCACCGCTTGCAGATAAGCGATATAGATAATCATAATGTACCCGGACATTTGCCATGCTGTCAGAATCACGAGACCCCAGAACCCGGTATCTGTCGTGGATAGCCAGCCGTTCAAAGCTTCAATGCCAAGAAGGTCCCCAATGCTGCCAAAGACCTTTATGAAGACGAATTGCCAAATGAATCCGAGAATCAATCCGCCAATCAGGTTGGGCATGAAGAATACAGTCCGAAGCAAATTGCTCGTTTTCAATTTCGTCGTCACGAGCAGCGCAAGCCCGAGACCGATAATATTAATGATGACAATGGATGCAATCGAGAATTTAACCGTAAACCAAAAGGCACTTAAGAAAGCATCATCTTGAAATAAATTAATATAATTTTCCATACCGATAAAGTCCAGCCTGCCGATACCGTTCCAGTTAGTGAATGAATAGTAGAATCCAAACAACAACGGGATGATTACGACAATGATGAGAGCGGCCAGAACAGGTGTCAGGAATAGCCAAAAGGCCCAGTCACGATTTCGAATGGGAAACGCCCCCTTTATTAATGTGTGAAAAGAAGACACCCAAGCCACATCAGCCAAGAGATCCTATTCCCTTTGCCATTGGAGCGGCCCGGCTGTCTTCTTTAGATGAAATGATTAATTTTCAGCTTTGTCTTCCCAAATTTTCTGAGTTTCTTTCACAAGCTCTTCCCATGTTTGATCACCAGAAACATATTTTTGAACGCTTGCGCCAAGATCTTCATTCCAGCCTACTGGATAGCCCATAAAGACCCAGCCAAGCGTATTTCCGGCTTCAGAGTATTCATAGATTTCCTTTGAAAGAGGATCAGAGATTTTGGCTGTATCATAGTCTTCATAGGCAGGGATGAATTTGAAATCTTCCAAAACAGCTGTCTTTCCTTCATCAGAGGTATAAAGCCAGTCAAGGAATTTCTTCGCTTCTTCCTGCACTTCTTCATCTACTTTTTTGTTTACGGCCCAATAGTTTGGAACGCCAACAGGCATTTTCGCTTCCTCACCGTTCGGGATTGGAATGATGCCGATTCCTTTTTCAGCTAGTTCTGGGTCCATTTCATAAATAGTATTGTATACCCAGTTTCCCTGCTGGATGAAGGCGACTCTCTCCAATGAAAACAGTTCCTCAACCTGCTGGGAGTAATCAAGACTTGTTGTCGGCTGAACGGAATATTCGTTTTGCAAATCAATCATTTGCTTGAAAGCGCCTCCATCTTCAAAGTTTACAGACTTCGACTCACTCGTTTTCAATATATCCCCGTCAAATTCAGTAGCGAGGAATACATTGGACAGGTGGTTTCCAGTTACCCATTTTTCTTTCACTGGGTAGGCAAACACAGCGTCAATCTCCAATTTTTTCTTCTGTGAATCTAGCTTTTTAACCGCTTCCTCCAGCTTTTCGTAAGAAGTAAGACTTGCAGGGTCGATCCCAGCTTCTTCTAAAATACGTTTATTGTAAATGAATCCATAGCCCTCTTGATTGAAAGGCACCCCGAGAACTTCTCCATCAACTGTTACGCCGTCAAGCGTACCCTCAAGTGCAGCTTTAGCGGCTTCTGTGTCACTCATGTCCGTCAAACGGTCCTTAAACTGCTTTACATCTGTCGGGCCGCCAATATTGAAGATCGCAGGTTCTTCGCCGGAGGAGAACTTCGATGTGATGGCAGATTTGTAATCATTCCCGCCTCCAACTGTCGTGATTTTCAAATCAACATCAGGATTTTCCTTCTCATATTGGGCAGCAACATCTTCAAACTGCTGCTTGAACTCTACTTTAAATTGGAATATTTCTACTGTTGTTTTGTCTCCGCCGTCTCCGCCGCTTGAAGATGAACATCCAGCTAAAAAAAGACTTGATAAAAGTAATCCAGATAGTGTTCCTTTAACCATTTTGCTTTTTAACATATGGCCACTCTCCTTTAAAGAATTATCTAAAACCTTCGAAAACGTTTGCACAAACAAGCAAAAAAACAGCCAATATCAAACCATTACAAGTATGATAGCTTGTCAGACAAAAAGATTAGCAAGCGCTTTCAAAGTCTTACTAAACATATATTACCATTAAAAATACCTCCCTACAAATGTAAAGTCTGTTAAAATATTCATTTAGATAAAGAGTGTAATGTGTACGAAAACATTTGCACAGCTTAGAGGAATTCATGGAGCCTATTGAAGTGGTGTTAAAAGTACTTATCTTTACCCGCTTTATTCTGCTTCTATGTCATTCATACTGAATATAAATTTCGACATATTTCAGCA
>CAJGCH010000359.1 GCA_904501845.1 uncultured Bacillaceae bacterium
ATTATATGTTTTGAGGACGTTTAAATAAGGGGGGAAGGGAAGGGATGATTGAACCATTTGAATGTACAGATTGTCAAACCGTATATGAACCGATAACGTTCAAAGGCCGCTGTCCGTGTGGAGGATATTTCCTGCCTGCTGCAAGAGTCAGGCCGCTATCGGCAAAAGATATTTTGAGTGATACGGCAAGCCTATGGAGATATAAAGAGTTCTTTCTCCCTGAGCGAAATGAGGATTGGAAGGAAATCACGGCAGGGGAGGGATTTACCCCGCTGATTAGCCTTGATAAGGACAATCCATCCATTTTATTGAAGCTGGAATTTTTGTCTCCCCTGGGCGGATTTCATGATAGAGGATATGCGGTATTGGCGGCCATGCTTAAGCATTTTGGGGCTGATGCGGCAGGGATCTATCCAAAAACTGAACGGGAACGTCTAGCTTGGCGGACATATGTGCAGAGGGCTGGGATAAAAGGCTGTCCCGATGAAGCGGGTGCCGAGCCTTATGACCATCCTTTTTTCTTAACGGGTATCCAAACATATGCCTATGAAATCTGGGAGCAGCTTTCAGGAAAGAAGCTTGAGTTTATCGTTTTGCCTGCCGGTGATCCGTCCTTCGCTCTCGGCACTTTCTTAGGATTCAAGCAATTAGCAGAATCTAAACTCATCGAGGAATATCCAGCTTTCCTTCTTATGGAGAAAGAGGGGGTTACGACAGAAAACCTATCTTCCTTCATGAAAGAACAAATCTTGAAGATTCTCGAATTAACGAATGGAGAGAGAATCAGCATTGCTCAAGCAGAAATTATTCAAGCGCAAAAAGCGCTCCATTCCCGTGCCATAAAAAGCAATGAGGATGATGCTATCCTCTATGCGGGATTTATGAGATATTATCGAGACCATTCCATCAAGGATCAGCGGGCCATTTTGCCAATCGGCCTTACGAATGGAGGATTATAGAGTATTTATGGTATCCATACATGAATATCTTCATTTGAAAAAGAGGAAATTGGAAAGCATGCAGGACATGGAAGGTAAATGGAATTTTCCGTTTCAGGGCCCGATTTTGACGGATTGCTTCATGATAGCCATCATTCGGACTTTAGGGCTGAATGAACCGGACTTGATGTCTGCCTTGGTGAAGAGGCTGTTACGGACGCAGCAGGATAATGGTTCGTGGAAACTCTATCCGGATGAGGATGGCGGCAATTTATCTGCGACCGTTCAAGCCTATGCTTCATTGCTGATATCTGGTGATTTTACTCGTGAGGATGAAGAGATGAAGAGAGCCGAGCGTTTCATGAATAATCGCGGCGGGCCGAAGAAGGCTCATTTTATGATTAAACTATTTCTTGCCATGAATGGTATGTATGCGTACCCTTCCTATTTCAACTTCCCGACCTCCTACTTTTTGCTGCCGCCTAATTTTCCGTTTAGTATGTACCATTGCAGCAACTATGCAAGAGTCCACCTCACCCCGATGGTCATCTGCCTGAATAAGCGATTTAATGTACAGCATGCAGTAGATAAGAGTTATTTTCGCGATAAGAAAGGGGGCTGGTTCAGGGAGGAGAGGGGCTTAACGGATTCCTTGATTCATTACATAAAGACCCTTCATCTGAACCCCCAGCGTTATCGGAAAATGGGTTATGAAGCCGCAGAAAAGCTGATGATTGACCGGATTGAGAGTAATGGGACTTTATACAGCTATGCCTCTGCTACCTTTTATATGATTTATGGGTTGATGGCAATGGGCTATCCAAAAGATGATCCTGTCTTGCAAAAAGCGGTTGAAGGATTAAAAAGCTATGCATATCAAACGCCAGATGGCATCCATATTCAAAATTCCCCGTCTGAAGTCTGGGATACGGCGCTCTTGTCCTATGCCTTGCAAACAGCTGGCATGGATATCGATGATCCGATGGTTCACAAGAGTGTTGAATATCTTCTCAGAAAGCAGCAGACGAAAAGAGGCGACTGGTCTGTCAATGCGCCGAATGCTTCTCCTGGAGGATGGGGTTTTTCAGACAGCAATCATTTCAATCCTGACAATGATGATACCTCAGCGGCTTTAAGAGCCCTGACAAATAGTAAAGAGCTAGGCAATCCATATCGGCAAGCATGGAGCAGGGGGACGGCTTATTTAAAGCAGATGCAAAATAGGGATGGCGGATATGGAGCTTTTGAGAAAGATGCCTATGATTTTCTCTTCGCCCATTTGCCAATTGAAAATGCGGCCGATGCGCTTATTGATGATTCGACGGCTGATTTAACAGGAAGGGTCATTGAATTTCTTGGGAATTATGCGGGACAAACACATAAAGATGAGGAGGTAAAAGCTGCAGTCAAATGGCTTTTTCAGCATCAGGAGCAAGATGGAAGCTGGTACGGAAAATGGGGTGTTTGCTATATTTACGGAACATGGGCAGCAGTGACAGGTTTAAGTGCAACTGGTATCAGTCCGGAGCATCCAGCTATGAAAAAAGCGCTTAATTGGCTAGAGTCCATTCAGCAGGAGGATGGCGGGTTCGGTGAGTCCTGCAAAAGCGCTGAAGATAAGAGGTATATTCAACTGGAATTTTCAACCCCCTCGCAAACGGCTTGGGCGTTAGATGCCCTGATTGCAGGCGGCAGAGTAAAATCCGCAGCAGCTGCTAGAGC
>CAJGCH010000360.1 GCA_904501845.1 uncultured Bacillaceae bacterium
TGGTAATGGAAACAAATGAAAACCCTTTCGGAACGGAAATATTCCGGGTCTCAGCAAATATGGGACTAGTTGCAGAAGGGGATGTGACTGAGGTTACGCCGTTCATGAATGTCGAATATGTCGACAATACAATCGTCATGAATACGACAGCTGGAAAGCCAGTCAGTTTAACGAAATATATCGCTGTGACTACGAACCGCGATTATGATAGCGAGCACTTGGTTGAAAAGGGTGAGGACATTCTGAATGAAGCGATGCAAGCTGGTTTTGAAGCATGCTTAACAGCTCATAAGAAGCAATGGGCGGAGCGGTGGGATATGGCCGATATCCAAATTGACGGCGATAATGAAGCGCAGCAAGGAATTCGTTTTAACCTATTCCAGCTCTTCTCAACTTATTATGGGGAAGATGCCCGTCTGAACATTGGTCCGAAAGGTTTCACAGGAGAGAAATATGGCGGGGCGACTTATTGGGACACAGAAGCGTATGCCTTGCCATTCTATTTGGCAACTGCAAAGCCCGAGGTGGCTCGCAATCTATTAATCTACCGTTATAACCAGCTCGAGGGGGCTTATGTGAACGCGAAAAGGCAGGGGCTTGAAGGTGCTCTCTATCCAATGGTCACCTTTACGGGCGTCGAGTGCCATAATGAGTGGGAGATTACTTTTGAGGAGATTCACCGTAATGCAGCCATTGCTTACGCCATCTATAACTATGTCAATTACACAGGTGATAAGGAATACTTGTTGAAGTATGGAATCGACGTATTAACGGGTATTTCCCGCTTCTGGGCAGACCGGGTTCACTACCAGAGCCGCAAAGACCAATACATGATCCACGGAGTTACAGGGCCGAACGAATACGAGAATAATGTGAATAATAACTGGTATACAAATAGGATGGCGGCCTGGACTTTGCAATACACATTGGCCGTTATAAATGAGCTGAAGGAAAGCGGACATGAGTCAAGGCTTGCCGAACTGTATATTTATCAGGAGGAGCTTAACCGCTGGGCTGAGATTAAAGACAAGATGTATTTGCCATATGATGAGGAGCTTCAAGTTTTCGTGCAGCATGATACCTTCCTTGATAAGGATTTAAAGAATGTAAGCGAGCTCTCCCCTCAAGATAGACCTTTAAACCAAAAATGGTCCTGGGATCGAATCTTGCGCAGCTGCTTCATTAAGCAGGCAGATGTCCTTCAAGGCATCTATTTCCTCAACAATGAATTTACCTATGAGGAGAAGCTTCGCAATTTTGAATTTTATGAGCCGATGACGGTTCATGAATCCTCCTTGTCGCCGTCTGTACATGCCGTTTTGGCTGCAGAGCTTGGCATGGAGGAAAAGGCCTATGAGATGTATAACCGTACCGCAAGGCTTGATTTGGATAACTATAATAATGACACGGAGGATGGTCTCCATATCACAAGCATGACCGGATCATGGCTTGCCATCGTGCAAGGCTTTGCTGGCATGAAAACCTTTGATGGAGTGCTAGCGTTTGCACCATTTATTCCAGCCGCATGGAATCGTTATGCCTTCAATATAAATTACCGTGATCACCAACTTACCGTGAAAGTTGATAAGGAAACCGTTCAAATTACCCAGAAAGGCTCAGCACTTTCCTTAGAAGTATACGGAGTAAAGTATGACCTTGCCGAAGATGGAATCTTGGACGTCCCATTAATGAAGGCGAAGGAGGAGAGCAAGTGATGCGTAAGCTAGAAGCTTTTATTTTCGATTTGGACGGAGTCATCACCGATACAGCTGAATATCATTATCTTGCTTGGAAGGAATTAGCCGGGGAGCTCGGCATTCCATTCACGAGAGAAGATAATGAACGATTAAAAGGAGTTTCGCGTCTGGATTCGCTTGAAATCATTTTAGAGATTGGCAGCAAGCAGCAGGCATTCACCCAAGAGGAGAAGGAGCTTTTAGCGAAGAAGAAAAACACGCATTATGTAGATTTGATTAAGCAAATCACTCCTGATGATATTCTTCCGGGTATTAAGACGCTCCTTGAGGATATTAAGCGAGCGGGCATAAAGATTGGCCTAGCCTCGGCAAGTAAGAATGCGCCGGCTGTTCTTAAGGGATTAAATCTTCTGGAGGAATTTGACTACATGGCTGATGCGAACTTGATTGCTCATGGCAAGCCAGATCCAGAGATTTTCCTGGATGTTGCTGAGAATCTAAAAGTCAAACCAGAAAACTGCATTGGCATTGAGGATGCAAAAGCGGGTGTTCAAGCCATCAAGCGTGCCAATATGTTTGCGATTGGCATCGGTTCGACCAATCTGCTCAGGGAGGCTGATATTATTTATGCCTCTACTAGCGAACTTTCCTTCGAAAAATTAACAAAAGAATTTTGCTGAAAAATATAGATGTAGTGCAGGTTTAATGATTTGAGTAAATATTTTGTAAATTAAAACTTTCTCTTTTATAGTTGAAATTCCAAATATTAGTTGGTAAGATAACCATAACATTTGGAAAGGTTTGGGATTCAAATTGATAGAGTCTTTCCAAGCAGATGATTTTTGACCACATTTCATGGAACAAAACGTGAAAAGTTAAGGCCATACGGACAGCCGGGTCAAATGCCGATTGGCAACTTAGTTGCCTTATTGATTGAGTTAAAAGCTCAAA